>DATLOE010000022.1 GCA_035536395.1 Candidatus Dormiibacterota bacterium | reverse complement strand
TGCGAAAGCATTACTGTACCCCTTATCTGATTGGAGTAAACGGTTGTGAATTACCCACTCCACTCTTCAAATCTGGCGGCGCATAAAAATCACGCGAGAGTGAGCTGTCGGTTAAGCTGCGCAGAGCCTCTTCATTAAAGTCGGGGTTGATCGGAGTGACCTTTTCATAGGTCAGGCCTTTCTGGTTAGCGGCTTTACGCGGCACAAGCATCGTAAATATTAAGTAGCCTGCAGCCAGCAAAATTGTAATGGCAACTACCAGTTGTATCATTTCTTTGCGCTTCACTTTACTACCTCTTCTTTATCGTTCAAATCGGCCTTGTCTTGGTAGAAGGTCTGGATAGTGATACTACCCACCAATGTGCCAGTGGTTCCCCTTAGCTGAAAGGCGGAAACCTTCATTGGCCTGGCTGAGAGTTCAAGGTTTTTATAGAACTGGGTCATCTTAGAATAAGGCCCCTCTACATCCAGAGAGAATATGTATGACTTTGCGAGGCCAGCTGCAGCCGGTGCCTGAGCCACCCCTTCCGGCTGAGTATTAATACTCTTAACCCTGATCCCGGCGTTCACGGCGGCTGACTCGACCAAACTTATGACCTGCGGAAAGTCGGTACTAGCAGGCAAGGCCGAATCAATCAGCTTGCGCTCGCCGGGGCTTAAATTCTCGTAGTTCTCTACCAGTTTTTTGGCGTTTTCAAGCTTTGTATCGAGCTCTCTCTGAGCCTGCAGCTTACCGGCAATCACCCGGCCGTTTTTAAAGTTTTCGCTAAGCAACCTAATGCCAAAGTAACCGCCTACGAGCAGAGCCGTAAGCGCGCCTATGGTTACTAGTATTATGTAGTTATTAGTAGAAATCTCTTTTTGCTTAGATGGCCTTAGCTTATTAGTTGCCATGAGTCACCTCGCTGTCCATCTGAAGCGTCAGTTTAAAATCAATCGCTCCCGCGCTTTCGCTAGCCCCGGTCAGCTGGATATCGGTAAAGAATGGCTTACTGGTTAGTGCCGCGTTAGGGCCGATCTCTACATTGGCAGCCTCCAGAGCCTTCACCAGTTTTGTGGCCAGTGCGTAGTTCCTGGCACTAGCCGTCATCTCTATCTGGTTGGCCTCACTAACCGTCACACTGGAGACGGCAATGCCTTGCGGAACAAAAGTCTCCAGCACCTGAAAAAACCGGCTGGCTCTAACTCTCTCTTTGGTTAATTTATTCCAAGCCTCGAGGTTCTGCTGGGCAGTAGCCGCCTTTTGCACATCCGGCACCTCTTTTATCTCTTGCTGCTTGTTTTTGATATCTCCCGAAAGGGCCGCAATGGCAGCTTTCTGGCCGCCTAAAAGTATAAGCATCAGCACCACAAAGCCGACAGAGACCGATGTAATAGTTATCCCAAGACGCGTAGCCAGCTGCCGGCGCTGCTTATTGAGCTGGCTTTTCTGGTAAACCTCCGGGGCTAGGTTGATCCTGGCAGTCATACCAAATTTCTTTCTGCCAATCCGACCGCCACTCCATACTCAATCGAGATCTGCATTAAATTCTCCTGCAGATTAGCCGGGTACGCCACTTTGGTCCAGGCGTTGGCCACTTCCACGGGCATCCCTGTGGCAGTTGAAACATACGTAATAAGCTCGGGTAATACTACCGCGCCTCCGGATATAACGATCTTCTCTACTTTAACTTCCGGGTACTGGCCGCTAAAGAACTGTACCGATTTCTGGAGCTCTGCCAGAACTTGATCCAGGCTGGGCTTAATTGCCCTGTACACCTGACCTTCTAGTTTGGTCTGGGTGAGGCCGAATTTGCGGGTGAACTGGTCGGCCTGTACCTCATCCAGACCCAAGTTCTGGGCCACCGCTCGTACAAAGGTCTGCCCGCCGGTATTCACCGAGCGAATCAGCTTTGGCATATTAGAATGCACAATCGTAATGTCGGAAGAAAGATTGCCAATGTCTAGAGTAATTATAGCTAGATCGCTGGGCTGTACTAGGGCTCTGGCCAGGGCAATCGAATTAGGCTCTAGCGCCAGCAGCTCAAGGTCGGCCTGCTCAAAAATGCTTAAATATTTCTCTGTAGTAGTATTCGGTGCGGCCACTAGCAACACTTCTTGATCGGCCTTACCCTTGGGGCCAACCACTACCCAATCAAGCTTTACGTCTTTCAGCGCCATCGGCACATATTGGTCGGCCTGTAAGGTTATAGCCTTCCTCAGCTCGGCCTCACTCAGTCTGGGGGTCGTAATAATGCTGGCAAACACCTTAGAGGAAGACAGGCCTGCCACAACGTACTTAGTACTTACATGAGACTGCTTTACTAGACTCTTTACGGCTTCAGCTACTTTGGCAATATCGGCCGGCGCGTCGCTGACGGTTAGGCCTGGAGGCAGCGCTACGTGGCCATAGGTAACCAAAGACGGCTTGCCTTCACCTCTTTTTAATTGGACCAATCGTATACCGGTAGAACCGATATCGAGCCCGAAATATTCGTGCTGCTGATCAAATAACCCCATTTCTAATATTTTAACATAAGCAGTTTACAGGTGTATACCCCCTTTTGTATCAGATAGACAACTTTCTGCTTTTAAGATGCCTCAGATATGGCATCGACTCAGTAGCGAGGTCGGCGTTCCCCACCGTATAGCGCCGGGTTCAAAGTCAGAGCCAAATCGCTAAAGGCAGGAGGGGTGGCCAAGAACAGCCTGTCGGAGAAAATGGCGACCTCCGCCGGTATGCTGGCGTCGGTGCCCGGGTGCGTGGTGCGGTTGTAACGGAACTGATTGGCCATTAAAAAGCCGTTTATGGTCAAGCGGGCCTTACATTCAGAGCTTCCGATATCGCCCACTTCGCCGCTGCCCACTTCTCGTTTTAAGGTCTTAACTGCACCACCCTCTACCCGGCTGCAGGTATCTATCTTTTGCTTGGCGTAATAGTAGCCATCTAGATTGGTCACACTAGGATCTATGTAGATATTACCTGTAGCGATCACCCCGAATGAGGCAGTTGAACTTAGCGCGCTGCCAGTAGGCTTGTAGCGAATGTTGTTCTTAATATAGAGATCACCCTGAACGTAGAGTGTCCAGCGATTATTTATCGTAATGTCACCGCCGCCGCTTTTTACCACGTAGGCGTTATTATTTGCGCCGTCGTAACTGTCTAGAGCCTCTACCACCTTAGGCGCGCCATTTGCAAAGCCGTCGCTGCCAGAGCTGGCAAAGGCAATGGCGTGGTTCGGGCTGTTGGTATCTCTCAGCCGATTAGCTGCTACTGTCAGATCTGGCCGGCAGTAGGCCTGGCCGGTTAAGCTTTGCCCAGCCAAAGAGCCCAGGCCGATTATGGAATTACCGGCGGTAGAAACCACATACCAGCCTGAGCCGCCGGGGCTGTTTTTAATACGAGGGCCCGTAGATCTCGTTAATGGGCAAGTGGTCTTGCCGGTACTGCCGGCCTGCACGCCACCCTGCTCGGTGGTCAGGAAGGGCCCGGTAACCTGCACCACGCGCAGACTAATGGTATTACTGTCACGGCAAACTTCTGGGTGGCCTACCTTCCACCTTTCTTTAAAGCAAGCTTGGGCATTGTTTGTCACATTACCGGTTGGAGGCTCGCTATTCGGCCGATTGTATTTGTAGCCGAAGCGGTAGGTCTTGGTGCCAAAGCCGCCGGCTGTTGTGTCGGCGCCATCCCACACTACTCTTTCATTCGGGTCGGGCAGGTTGCTGAAATCTGGCGGGGTGCCGCTGTATTTAATTGCATCCGTACTTTGGGTGCCGCCGTAATCTATGCGGCTGTCTAGGTTCGCCCCGGCTTGGTCGCGCACTGCATATTCCACCGGACCCAGGCTGGTATTTGGCGTGACGTCCATTAAGAAGTCCCCCCTATCATAGCCAGGGTAGCCGCCTATCACCTGCTCCCCTGCCACACTCCTGGCATTAGTACTCTTCGTAATCCCGGTAATATCCCCGGGGATTGGATTAAAGGTAATGTTGGAATACCCGGGAGCAAAACTGCCTCCTATTCTAGTTTGAGAAAAATTAATAACTCCCTGGTGACCGCCTGACCTGTCCTCGCAGCCCGGTACCCTGCCGTAATTGCTGTAGTTAGGGCTCCCAGTAGCACAGTAGCGGCGGTCTCCACTGGTTGGGCTAGCTATATAGCCAGGGTAAACTCCAATATCTGAAGCTGACTTTACGAAACCGTGCCATTTAATAGTTATCTCACTATATGCCGGCATGCGTTCGAAGCTGAAGAATATGCGAGGTCTACTGCTACCGCCAAAATTCTCTATGCCGCATGTAAAGCCGGTAGTAACACCTGATCCTCCGTAGCCATAGCTCAAATAGTTACTAGGGCTGAAGGTTGGACACGAGAGATTTGGGAATTCAACTTGCCACCTATCACCTGCTTCATTCCATGGGGCGTTGGGGGTCGTTTTTATTGAAGCACTATCAAAGCTAACTGCATCAGGTTTTAAGTTAAGAGGTATGAAATCCTCAATAATAGTGTTGAATATATTCATCTCGGCGGCATTTTTTACAGTAAAACTAAAGTCCACTCTTTGACCAGGCCTTACATTACTGTCTGGACCGCTCACCGGATTGGCTGACTTGGTTTGAACCGGCATTTCTTCTATAGGATCATATATAAAATCATAACTGTAATCTTCATAGCCATCATTAATATTACCAGATACCGACCCTCTTAAATCTGTGCTCTGCCTGCCATTACAATCGGTATCCCAGCTAGCCGTGCTTTGATACCCTCTATCTGCACAATGAACAAATGCAACTTGATTCTCATAACTACTCCCAGCATAAGTGGAGCCGTTCAGGAAGGCACCTTTCAGCCTATACTTCGTGGTGTCGATTATTCCGTCATTATTTTTATCCCCATCCCTGACCCTAATTTCTGTTGGCATCCTAAGACAGAAAAACTGGCCCCTCGACTTTGCAGCCGAGAAGCTGCCGTCAGGCTCTATACTGTATTCTCGACCATCACAGCCCGTTACTTTTTCAGCTCCTACTGGATCAAGTGGCCTTCTGACACCTGTTGCGTTCGTAGATGAGGTTGGCGAGCCTGGAGCAGACGACCTGACTTTACCTTTGATAAATGTTCGTTGAAACTGAAAGCACTCTCTATTAGAGCGTTTAGCTATCCTTTTAAGCGCGTCAAAGTTGCTTGTATTTGGGCTTGTTGACATATCAGGCTCGCCATCGTAGCGAACAGCCACATATGTTCTAACGCAGAATTTTCTTAGGTTGCCGGCTAGGGGCTGGTCGTCGACAGTTAAGTTGAAGCTCAAACGAGGGCGCTTATTTGAATGAGAATTCTCTAGCTGCCACCATATCATTCTGCCTTGGTCGGAGCCAAAATTATCACCACAATTAACCTCCGCGCCATAGCCGGCATAAGGGCTTCTATGATTATCGGTTGGACCGGTACCGGCATATGAGTGCAGTACCGGCGTGCCATATGCTCCTGGGCATGCTTGCAGTTGGCCTCTTGAACCGAAGGGTGATTTACTGGCAATTTGGTAGCCATCAAGGCTATGACTCCCCTCGGTTACTGCATTGCTGGAGGCAAAATCTGAATCGTTCATATCTATGATTACAAAAACATAGACTTTGTTCCTAGTGACATCAGTGGCTGATTGCCTGGCAAAATTACTGTTGTCAAAACCGGTTCTGAATTGAATGGTTCGGGCGGCGGGTATTGTCCTATAATCGTCGGGTGTGGTGGCACTGTTGCCATCGGGATCGCCATCAAGTATTACCGCAGTGGAATCACCTGCAGATCGGGGACAAAGAAACCCGAAAGAAAACTTACTTAATAAGCCCTCCACCTCACAGGCGCTCAAATCCGCTTTTGCCGGCTGGGTATACAGTAAGCTTGAAGCTACCAATAAAGGCAGTAGCAGCAGAATATAGTATTTTTTTTTAACTCTCCTAAACATAGCTTTGCTAGATTCAGTATATAACGCTTATGCTAGCTTCTACAACCATAAGTAAAACCCGGCCGAAGCCGGGTTTTTTGCAGAGATTACTCTCCGCTTATTTTCTGCGAAACCACACTTGAGCCCTACTCCATGGAGCTCTCTTGCCAACTGGGAAGGAATATACCCATCTACCTCGAGTGGTGCCAGTCTTTACTCTCTTAGCCCTGCCAGTTTTCAGGTATATCAAAACCTTGCAAACCTTAAAGCCCCTGAAAGCACGCCACTCAATAAAGAGTATCCAGGACTTATTATTAACGGAGTCGCCATGTTGTATAACTCCGCTAGTTTTAATGGAGCCGACTGGGTCACCATAACGACCAGTGTAATTATAGCCAACCATATAGGGAGCTCTCGGTGTGCAGGATCGCCTTGGGTCAGCAGTATTGGCAAAAGCGGGTATTGCTGCAGTCAGTAGTAGGCCGGCCAGAGTGGCGGCCAGTGCAATCTTTGTGAACCGAGGCATTCGGCTCACCTCACTTTCTTTTTGCCGGTGCCGCCAAGCGCCGGGCAGAGGTGCTAGTAATAGCGCGTAAAGCGCCATCGAACTTACTTATAGTTATACACTACTTTTCGCGACTTGTAAATATTTTGGCTTACCCAAGCCAAAAAACGCTTATGCTTTGATTAAGCCCTTTTTCTTTATTCCGGGCTGTTACAATGTGGGTAATGAAGACTCGCTTAGATGTATTAATGACAGAAAAAGGCTTGGCCCCCAGCCGCACCATGGCCCAAGCTATGATAATGGCCGGGCAGGTAAAAATAGACGGCCAGCCGGCACTGAAGGCCGGGCAGCCGGTAGCCGAAGGTGCCGATATTTCGATAACCGAAATGCCAAAGTACGTCTCTCGCGCCGGAGATAAACTGGCTTCAGTGGCGAGTGAGCTGAAACTCGATTTTAACGGCAAAATTATACTGGATGTCGGCTCTTCTACCGGTGGGTTTACCGACTTCGCTCTGCAGAACGGTGCCAAAAAGGTTTACGCGGTGGATGTGGGCACCGCCCAGCTGGCCTACAAGCTCCGCCAGGACCCAAGGGTAGTTGTAATGGAGAAAACTGACATCCGCACAGTCAACTCATTGCCAGACCGAGCCGACATAGCGCTGGTTGATGCGTCATTCATTTCCCTCACCAAAATCCTGCCGACGGTTGCTGAATTAATATCGCCAGACGGAGTTATTGCGGCAATGGCCAAGCCGCAGTTTGAGGCTGACAAGCCGACTGCCGATAAGTTTAAGGGTGTTATTAGCGATGAGAAAACCAGACAAGAGATTCTGTCTGGCCTGGAGGCAAAAATAAAAGCCGACTTTATTATTACGGCTTCAGCTGATTCAAAAATTACCGGGGCACAAGGCAACAGAGAACGGTTCTACACGTTAAAGCGAAATTCTACTACATCTCCCTCGCGCATAACATAATCCTTCCCCTCTAGCCGAACCTTGCCGGCAGCTCTAGCAGCAGCCTGCGAACCGGCGCTTATAAGATCTTCATATGTGACCACCTCGGCCTTAATGAATCCTTTTTGAAAATCGGTATGAATAACCCCAGCTGCCTCAGGCGCGGTAGCCCCCTTGCGCACCGTCCATGCCCGCACCTCTTTTGGCCCGGCGGTCAGGAATGTCTGCAAGCCGAGTGCTCGATAGCCAGCTTTAGCTAGCCCGTTCAGACCGGGCTCTTTCTGGCCTAGGCTTTTCAGCAACTCGGCAGACTCACTAGCCTCCATATCTATAAGTTCGGCCTCAACCTTGGCACACAGGAATATATTCTGCACAGGTTTATTGATAGCGCTGAGCTTTCCTCTAAGTTCATTGTTATCCAAATCGGCCTCATCAATATTAAATACATAAATGAAGGGCTTAGCTGTAAGCAGATGCAGATCACGAACTGGTTCACTTTCGAACTTTGCCTCATGCAACGTCTGCCCGGCATCTAATATCCGCTTCGCCTCAAGCAGGGCATCTAGCTTTTTCTGACTGCTTTTATCCTTTTTAACATCGGCTTGAGCCTTTGGTAGATGGTTTTCTATGGCCTGCAGGTCTGCCAATATCAGTTCAGTTTCGATTATTTCTATATCGTCCGCCGGGTCAACCTTGCCTTCTACATGTGTCACGTTGGTATCGTGGAACGCCCGCACCACTTGGCAGATCGCTTGGCATTCACGGATATTGCCCAGGAATTTATTGCCTAAACCCTGTCCTTTACTTGCACCTTTTACAAGGCCTGCGATATCCACGAATGTAACCGCGGCCGGCACAACCTTTGCGCCATCATACAGCTTAGAAAGCTCCTGCAGGCGCGAGTCTGGCACCGGCACAATACCGACATTCGGCTCTATGGTGGCAAAGGGATAATTGGCCGCTAGCACACTAGCTTTGGTCAGCGCGTTGAATAAAGTGGATTTACCGACATTCGGCAGGCCGACTATACCGATTTTCATTTTTGTCGCTCGAGGTAAGCACCGCTGCGGGTATCTACCTTAACCACATCACCCTCATTAATGAATAACGGCACCATAACAGAGAGGCCGGTTTCTACGCGCGAAGGCTTTAGGGCCTGATTAGCGGTATCGCCCTTGGCGCCTGGGTCTGCCTTGGTCACTTTTAAGTAAACAGCGTTGGGCAGCTCTATGCCAATTGGCTTTGCATTAAAGTAGTTAATAATCGCCTTGGAGTCCTCGGCCAGATAATCGGCCGCTTCCGACACTATGGTTTTACTTAAAGCAATCTGCTCGTATGTTACTTGATCCATAAAGTGAAAACTATCACCATCCCTATAGAGAAACTGCATGTTAACTTTGGAAATATCGGCTCGCTTGATCTTATCGGCCGGCCTAAAGGTACGCTCCAGCACAGAGCCGTTCAATAGGTTCTTAAGCTTGGTGCGCATTACGGCGCCGCCCCGGCCCATAGCCATATGAGACGACTCCACCACCTGGTACGGCGCGTTTTCGAGTTCGATTACCACACCTTTTTTTAAATCGGTATGTCCGTACATGCGGCTACTTTACTACGAAGGGCAAAAGAGCAAGATGGCGGGCACGCTTAAGCGCTACTACCACCCGGCGCTGGTGCTTTAGGCAGGTGCCGGTACGCTTACGGGATTCTATTTTGCCGTAGCTGTTTAAGTATCGCTGCAGCAGCTTGACGTCTTTGTAGTCGATTTCTTCGCTTTTTTCAGCGCAGAACCGGCAGACTTTTTTACTATAAAAATTAGCCATTTTTCATCCTTCTTATCTGTTCACTCTGAATATAAATTTTATTCATTAAAATGGAATTTCATCTAAATTAACCGCGTCATCCCCTAGGTCTTCAATTACCACATCTTTGTCTTTAGCCTTGGGCTTCTTTTCGTCTTTGGCTGCCGCAGGCTCGGGAATTTCTTGGCTGAAATCGCTGCTGCCGCCGGCTGCCTCACCTGGGCGATCCAGGAAGTTTATATCTGAGGCTACTATTTCGGTGCGCTGGCGCTTAACACCATCTTTCTCCCAGCTTTGGGTTTGCAGACGGCCCACAACCAACACTTTGCGGCCTTTTGACAGGTATTGGTCGGCCAGTTCGCCCAGCTTACCCCAAGCCACTATCTCGTGGTACTCCACAGCCTCCCTGCGATCGCCGCTGGCATCTACCCAACTGCGGTTTGTAGCCACGGCAAAAGAAGCCACAGACTGACCGCTAGGCGTGGTTCTTAGCTCCGGATCGCGAGTCAAGTTGCCCATTACTATCGCTTGATTAAAACTCTTAGCCATTATTCTTTTCCTTCCTTGGCCCCTGCAGGCGCTTTTTCTTTAATCTCTTTAGTATCTTTAGTTTCCTTGGTTTCTTCGGATTTTACTTCTGATTTTTCCGGTTCTTTCTTTTCTTCATGCTTAACAATCAAAAACCGCAACACTTCTTCGGTAATGCGCAGCGCCGATTCCAAAGAGCGGATTTTATCGGCTTCTAGATTAACCTCAAAGTAAATATAGATGGCAAAATTCTGCTTTTTAACACGGTAAGACAATCGGCGCTTGCCCCAATTGTCACGCTTAATAATTTTGCCGCTGACAGAATCAATCTGCTTTTCTATTTTGGCTACTGGTGCATCTACATCTATCTCTAAATCCGGATGTAAAAGCACTACCAGTTCGTATGTCTTCAAGTTTGTTATTACTCCTTTCTATGGCACTCCCAGTGTCCTCACGGGGGTTTGCCGACCGAGTACGGTGGGCAAAAAAGGTAAATGCTTGGGTAATACTACCAATATTCTCCTATCTGGTCAACAGCTTTGCTAAACTAGTGGTATGTACATTCTTGCCAAGCAGTTAAAGAAGCTGCCCGTCATCAGCCTGCAAACAGGCCAATCGATTGGGTTAATTGATAAACCCCTGATAAATCAGGATGACCTTGAGGTAGCCGCCCTCTGGTGCCACGCCAGCCGCTTTAGTCGGAAAAAGGGCATTATATTAATACGTGATATACGGCAGTTTGCTACAGATTGCATTATTATCGATTCTTTCGATGAGATTGAAGACCCGAATGAGATTATTCGACTTCATAAGGTGGCTGAACATGACTTTGAGCCAATCGGCAAGCTAGTGGTAAACGAAAGTGGGCAACAGCTGGGCCGCGTGCAGGATTACACCATTAACCTGGGAAGCAATCTACTGCAGAAGCTTTACGTACACCAATCACTTATGAAGAGCTTGATGTTTAATAACCTGGTTATTGACCGTACTCAGATAATTGATGTCAGCCAGAAGCGGTTCACAGTACAGGATGCGATTGCGCCAGAAACAGAACTGGCTCCCCAGTCGTATCGCAAGGGTAGATATCCACAACCAAAACGGTTGTGATATAAAAACGCTTGCGCTACAATTAGCCAATTAAGAGGTGTCAGTAGTGGCAACCATCATTCTGTGGACAATGGCTATTGCTTTGGTTTATCGGATCTTTAGCGTCAGCCGAGCCAGTTAAAGCTCCAAAGCTTGTCTAATATCGTCGATAGTAAAGCCCTGCGTGTATAAATAGCGCAGGAGTTTTTGTTGTTCGGGGTATTTTTGGCGCAGATTGCGCTTCTCAACCATTTCAATAATCGCCTGGGTCTCTGAACCGTAATCTGCCAGAGCTTCTTCTATGATTTCTTTATTTATACCTTTAACGGCCAGTTCCTTACGCAGTTGCAATCGGCTCTTAGCCTTGCCGGACCTTCTGCCTTCTACCCAGTTTTTTGCAAACAAATTGTCGTTTAGCAGCTTTTGCTCCTCCAGCTGGCGGGTAACGGCCGTAATCTCCTCTTCGCCATAACCTTTACGCTGTAGATATAGTGTGACTTCACTGGTACTTCTATCACGCGCGGCCAGCAGCCGGTATACTTTGGCAATCGCCTTGCCAACATCTGACTCTTGTTGATATTCCTCAAGTTCGGTAGGCGTCAGCTCTTGGCCCACCTTTAGTCTGGCTTCAGCCAATTGGTTCTCTGAAAGCGAAAAACTGTACTGATCATTTATATATATTGAGTAACGGTCTCGCCTCTTCTGCTGTTGTGTAATTTTAGTAACCCTAGGCATTTAGGCTTTCTTACCGGTTAAAATACCCTGGATTGCCTGGACTGATAATTTCTCAAAAGGCAGAACAGCTGCGACCAGAGCCTTTACTCCATCCTCTTTTGCCTCTTCCGATAGGATTATCGGCTTTTCAAGAGCGGAGGCGTAACCTATTTCGATAGCCACACTGCAGCCGATATAACCCCCTTCCGCAATAACATAAACGGCATCGGCTTTTTTTAACTTCTGCAAAAAGCTGCGAGTGAGCTGAGCTTTGGTGCTAGGATCGACCTTTACCAGGGTTTCATTATGTACAAAGCCAGGTGTATATACCTCGATGCGTTCAGCCTTCAGTTTGTCTGCAGCAGCCTTGGCTGAGGGAAAAAACTTACTGCTCGAGGATATTATGATGCTATCTATGGTATTTATCATTACAGATAGCGTTTAGGTAGCGGTTTTGCGAATGGCGACTTCTAGCTCTTTCATAGCCTTCGGCTGTTCTTTAAGATATGCCTTGGCGGCTTCGCGCCCCTGGCCGATCTTTTCACCTTTGTATTCATACCAGGCACCGGATTTTGCAACTAGCTCATACTTGACGGCTAGATCTAGGATGTCGCCCGCAGCCGATATGCCTTCGTTATACATAATGTCGAACTCGGCTAGGCGGAAAGGCGGAGCAATTTTATTCTTAACCACCTTCACCTTCACGCGGTTGCCAATTACTCTATCGGCCTCCTTAATCTGCTCCGTACGGCGGATATCCATACGTACTGAAGAGTAGTATTTGAGCGCCTGACCGCCAGCTGTAGTTTCTGGATTACCAAACATCACGCCGATCTTCATCCGCAACTGGTT
>DATLOE010000021.1 GCA_035536395.1 Candidatus Dormiibacterota bacterium | reverse complement strand
CAAAGACCGGTCAGCCAGGGGTGTGTCTGCTGAAAACATGCAAGGTTTTTGTCTTTTTACAATACCAAACAAAATACGAATATTTTACTAAAATAGAAATAAATATACATTTTCCAGATAAGTATTTCTAAGTCTAGTTTCGCACTATTGACTCTTGCATATTTTCATGATATGCTGTGGTAATTAACCAAGGGGTATACCATGCCAATCAAATTAAAAATTTCTGGTAATATCAACATGCCTGAGCAAGAGATTAGCCTTAGACAAGCTGGACGGATCATCGAGTTCCTGGGTGCGCCAGAGGAGAACGCAGTAGGGGGGCAACTGTCTAGCTCGAAAAAGCCAAAGCCAAGGTCAAGGTCAAAAAAAGCTAGCGCCTCAACACCCTCAGTTCAAGTCCGGGACGAATTAAGTAAAATAACATATTCACCCGACCTTGACGGATATCCAAATTACCATGCCCTTCCAACCAAAGGAGCAAAAGTGATGTGGGTGCTCGCATTCGCTGCTGCTAATGCCATAGTGTCATTGCGGCCAAACGAGATATCTTATGCAGCATTTCGATTACGCGATAAGATAGCCGGTAGCGATATTAATGGTTTGACCGCTAATGCTGCTAAAAAAGGGTGGGTTGTTAAGGATTCAACTGGCAGTTACTCCCTGCTTTTTAAGGGAGATAAGTACTTGAAGGACCTGCTGGATGAAACCAGCGTTAATTAACCTGCTCGCAACGCTTCCCGACGATCTCTCGACTAACCTAGAGCAGGAGTTTGCTAAAGTGCGGACACATTTTCTACTCCAGGAGTGGGATGACTTGCAGATAGATGCTGGCCGATTTTGCGAGGCAGTTCTAAGAGTTGTCGAGTGGAAAATCAGCGGTAGCTTTAGCCCTATCGATGGCAAGAGCAAGCCTAACCGTAAAACTGTGGTAAATACCGCCCGGGCAACGGCTGCATTGGACCCAACGCTTCGCTCGCAGGTTATCAGCGCAACCGAACTAGTAATGGACTTCCGGAATAACCGGAACTCTGCGCACTTGGGCAGAATAGATCCAAACTCCATCGATGGCATTACCGTTTTCCAGATAGTTTCTTGGATTATGGGCGAAATCATCAGACTGGAATCTGGTTTGCCCGCTGTAGATATCCAGAAGGTGCTAGACAACTTAGCGGAGCGACCAATCCCGATTGTTTATCGGATAGATGGGGTGCCTGTAGTGCTGTCTTCTAAATTACCCGCAAAGGATATCGCCTTAGTGTTGCTTTATGACTCCCCAGACCCCGTACCTGCAGCTCAACTATTTAAATGGAGCCAATATTCGCATATTACCCGATGGCGGGCTACAGTGCTAAAGCCTCTAATATCTGATCGTTTTCTGTACGTTACAGAGGGTATAGTCCACATTCTGCCCCCGGGGATGAGGCGAGCAGAGGAAGTTATTAAAAGACATATATAATATAGTTAAATCAAAATAATTTGGAGGTGTTATGGCGGAGATCAGCTTAGAACCGTACATATTTTTTAAAGGCAACTGCCGTCCCGCAATGGAGTTTTACAAAAGCGTTCTGGGTGGCGAGCTAACCATGCAGGCCTACAGCGAAGTGCCGGGCAGTGTGCCTGGTGCACGCGAGATTAACCAAGATTGGCTGATGCATGCCGCACTTGAGGGCGAGGTAAAGATTATGGGCAGCGATACCGAGCAGGCCAGCCCTGAGGCCAAAAAAATTACTCTCTCGCTCGTAGGTACAGATGAAGAAAAGCTAAGCAAGATGTTTGAGGGCTTAAGCCAGGGCGGCAAAGTTACCTCCCCGCTTAAAAAAGAGTTTTGGGGAGACACCTTCGGTACTCTAACCGATAAATTCGGTGTGGAGTGGATGGTGAATATTAATGCTGAGAAAAAATAAGTTTTATGAAGTGCGGTTGCGTTTGCGTTCGGCTTCGGTCAGGTAGCGTTTGCGCATGCGCAGATTGAGCGGTGTAACTTCTAGCAGCTCATCGCTTTCGATAAAATCCAAAGCCTCTTCTAGTGAAAGGTCTGTAAAAGGCACTAATTGTGTCTGCATGTCGGTGCCAGAAGCACGTACGTTAGTCAGCTTCTTCTCACGACAGGCATTAATAATCATATCGTCGCCCCGGCGGTTCAGCCCAATAATCATACCCTGGTACAGCTTCGTGCCTGGCCCCACAAACACCTCACCTCGCTCCTCAGCGCCCTTAAGTCCGTAAATAACGGCATTACCTGTTTCCGCACTTATTAAAACGCCATTACGCAGCTTAGCTAGAGGCGCGCCCATTGGGGCGTGCCCTATTAGCAGGCTGTTCATCGTCATAGTGCCTTTGGTGGCGGTAACCAAAATATTTCGTAATCCTAGAAGGACTCTAGTAGGTAGATGGTAAACCAGCTGAGTCACCCCCTTACCAGTGGGGCCCATGTGCTTCATCTGCGCTTTGCGTCTGCCCATTTCGCTGGTAACGGCTCCTACATACTCTTCTGGCACTTCAATTACTAGTTCTTCTACCGGTTCTAGGGTTTTACCATCTTCTTGTTTGGTGACTACCGTAGGGCGGCCTACTTCTAGCTCGTACCCCTCACGGCGCAGGGTTTCGATTAATATTGAGAGATGCAGTTCACCTCGCCCGGATACCAGAAAACCGGTGCCTTTCTCTTCTACCTTTAAGCTGACGTTTGTTTCTAGTTCTTTTTGCAGTCGGGCGGCAATCTGGCGGGAGGTGGTGTACTCCCCTTCCCGGCCGGCAAATGGCGATGTGTTCGGTCCCATGACAATCTGCAGGGTTGGGGCTTCTATTTCCATGGCCGGTATGGCCTCGGGCTTAGCCGGGTCGGCTAGTGTGTCGCCAATTTGCGCATTAGCAATACCAGTCAACTGTACTATCTCACCGGCTCCGGCCTGCTCTACTGCCAGGCGATTCAGCCCAGCCGAAACCAGCACCTTATCTACTTTGGTTTTGGTAATATCGCCATTCTTACTAATTAGGGCGACTTGGGTGCCAATACTCACCTTACCGCGCTGAATACGGCCAATGGCGTATTTGCCATTGTAGGAATCCCAATCCAGAGAGGTTACCAGCATCTGAAAAGGCTCATTTACCTGCGCCTTGGGTGCGGGCAGGTGGTGGATGATAGCTTCGAATATCGGCGTAAGGTCGGCATCTAGGGTGTAATCTTCCGGAACTTTTGCAAAGGCTTTGCCTTCGCGGCCAACGGCGTAATATATCGGAAAGTCTAGTTGCTCGTCGTTAATAGCAAGATCCAGAAACAGGCTTTCTATCTCGGCCTCTACCTCACCTACTCTAGCATCACGCTTATCTATCTTGTTAATAACAATTAAGGGTTTAAGCCCAAGTGCCAGGGCTTTGGTTAAGACGAACTTCGTCTGCGGCATAGGCCCTTCTTGGGCATCAACCACTAGAATAACGCCGTCGGCCATATTCAGGGTACGCTCGACCTCTCCTGAAAAGTCAGCATGCCCCGGGGTGTCTATGATGTTTATCTTATGCTGTTCGTACTCAACGGCTGTAGTTTTGGCAGAAATCGTAATACCCCGCTCACGCTCCAGATCGCCAGAATCTAAAATGGTGGTTTGCGCCATCTCGGCTTGGTTCGCGCGGAAGGTCTTGGACTGCTTTAAGAGCCCGTCTACCAGGGTAGTCTTGCCGTGGTCGACGTGGGCAATGATTGCAATATTCCTGATTTTAACCGGATCGCGCATACTTTTCCTCAATAAAAAATGGGGCCGCTTTGCCCCGAATTAAAGATAATTATAACACTTATGTAGCTAGCGGGCAATATTCAAGGTGTGAAAAGCTTATGATTGTAAATTTACCCGGATTTTGGCATAATTACCAAATTCTCGCGTTTTGCGAGTGTACCCACTGTTTCCAACAAGGGTTCGCCCTGAGGAAGCCAGACAGGAAGGATGAGCAAATGGATTCGTCCACGAGCCATCACTCAATCGCGTTACGTCATGCCATGGAGGGTGTACCCGTAGACGAGCTGACTCCAAGTGAGCGCATTACCATTCTCAAAGAGAAGGTAAGCATATTTACTAACTGGAGAGGCAAGAGTCCGGGCTTTGCACCTTATGGTTTTCGATGGAAGGACTGCTCTACTAAGTGTGCTAGAGGGATCAATACAAAGACAAAGGTGTTGGAGATATGCGTAGTAAGAGCCAGCACCCCGAAGCAGCCAGTGGAAATCATATTGCTTACTCTGGATGGGCGTTTCATCATCGAAACTTTTACCTCTTGGGTGGAAGATGGTGAAGTTAGACGCCACATTGAAGCGAGATTCTGTACGAATGAGGAGCTGGAGGCTTTTGAAGAAAGGCTCTACTTGCTGAATAGCGTTAATGAAGTAATGCGCAGCGCAATAGAGCGCAGCAAGGAATCGCATAGAAGAGACTTGATTTCGCTAGAGATGCTCGAGCGTTCCATGCTGAGAACCTGGTAGCGGATTAGGCCCGAGGCTTTGAAAGCCTCGGGCGTTTTATTTGGCTCAATAGATTAGGTTTTGCGCCCTGACTCTGGTTGGCATTAGTCCAGGTGTGGGTATCGATAATTGTGTGGTTACTGTGCCCAAAAAGGTGCTTATTCTTATACCCAGATTGTGTCTGCAAAGCCATTATGGCATAATTAAAGCAAATGAATATCAACGATGTTTCCAACCGAACAGTCATCAGAATCTTGGCGATTGCGGTTGGATTTTTTATTGTTTTGTGGCTATTGCTGCAAGTGCAGCGCGAGCTGATATGGGTAGCTACTGCTTCATTCCTGGCCCTCACGCTTAACCCAGCCGTCGTATGGCTGCAGCAGTACATGCCCAAAAAGAACCGCCTGGCAGCAATTGGTTCAGTATTTATACTCATGGGCTTGGTGGTGGCAGCTATCAGCTCGATTCTAATCCCTCCACTGCTAACCCAATCGCAAAAAATGGTTCAGGAGCTACCGGTGCTCATCGATGATATGCGCGATTCTAGCAGTTCTGTTGGCCAGTTTGTAAACAGATACAACCTAGTAGACAGAATCAAAAGCGAACAGGAGCAGCTCTTTACTCAAATATCCAAAGCAACTGGTTCTTTTGTGGGTGTCGCCCAGAGCCTGTTTAGCAACCTAATCGCGCTGATCGTGATATTAACCCTGACTTTCTTTACTCTTAAAGAAGGCCCGATGTGGTTTAACACCCTTATCTCTACCCGGCCACCACCCGAGCAAAAGCGAGACCGTGAACTAATGCGCCGGCTGTACCATACTGTGCGTAATTACACCTTCGGGAACCTTTTAAGAAGCCTGCTGATATTCGTAGCCACTCTGGTGCCGCTTTTGATCCTGCAAATCCCCTACGCGCTACCGCTGAGTATCGTAATGGGTATACTAAACCTCATACCACTGGTCGGCGCCACAATCGGCTCGATTATTGTAGTGGCGGTCTGTCTGTTCGTTTCGACTCCTGCCGCCATATTCATGACAATCTACCTGATAGTCTACCAGCAGCTGGAAAATAACTTAATCCAGCCTTTGATATTCGGCCGAGCGCTGGAGATCTCGGCTTATACCGTTCTGGCAGCGGCCTTAATTGGCGCATCATTAGCCGGTCTGCTGGGAGCCTTTGTGGCTATTCCGATAGCGGCTGGAATTCGCATACTGTTCGATCATTACCACAAGTACTACTACCCTCGCAGCAAGCGGGGCTGATTTTACTCGCGGTGCCAGCGCGGCCCATAAGGGGTGTCGTTGATTACTAACCCGTCTTTAGCCAGCTGATTGCGGATTTTATCAGATTCACCGTATTCCCCTGCTAGCCTCGCTTCTTCTCGTTTGTGCATTAATTTCGATTGAGCTTCGGTAATATCTTCACGGTGCGACAGCCCAAGACCCAAGCAGGCGTCTATGTGGGCAAGCAGTTCCGTAAATCCCTGATGTTTACTAGGCACGATGCCGCTTCCGTCCATATAGCTTACAAGTTTACTAATAGTGGCTAGCACTTTAGGGGTATTAAGGTCGTCGCCTAGGGCATCTGTAATATTTTCTTTTACTTCATCCAGGCGCCGATCGAGGTTATCGTCATTAACTGGCTCTATCTGCTCGAACCGTAAGTCTGCCCAGGCTTCCAATTTACACAGAAAGCTTTGGGCCGCTTCCAGAGCCTCAACTGTAAAGTTCTGTTGCGAGCGATAATGTGCTTGCAGGAGGAGCAGGCGGTATGCCATTGGGCTAAAGCCTTTTGCCTTTAAGTCGGAAAGAGTATTAAACTTGCCACCTGATTTAGCTATTTTCTTACCCTCGATCTGGAGAAACTCATTATGCAGCCAAAAGTTTGCAAGTGGCTTTGCAAAAGCTGCTTCTGATTGAGCTATCTCATTAGTATGATGGGTGCCGATATGGTCGACTCCTCCAGTATGGATATCGATAGTTTCACCGAGATGCTGATGGATTATGGCGGAGCACTCCAGGTGCCAGCCAGGGAATCCATTACCCCAGGGGCTTGGCCAGTTCATGGTGTGCCCGGCGTGGTGGCCAACGGTAAAGAACCAGAGTGCAAAATCTTGCGGGTTGCGCTTCTGGCTATCTACCACTACCTCACTACGGGCACCTATTTCTTTTTCGCCCAGCTTTTGCCCTGAAAGTTTGCCATAATCGCTAAGCTTGGATACGTCGAAGTAGATGGCTTGCTCTGCAATGTAGGCAAACTCCTTTTGCAGCAGCAACTTAATAAGCTCGATTTGGACCGGGATGGCC
>DATLOE010000020.1 GCA_035536395.1 Candidatus Dormiibacterota bacterium | reverse complement strand
CACGCTCCCGACGTTTGGGTGCACCTTTTGCTAACCGAATCTGGTCTTAGTGAGGAGCAGCAGCTTGAAGCCCGCGACGAGATGCGCCGAATTATCGAAGCGTGGTTTACAAAGCGTCACCACACGCTCTCGTGGGCTCTCGATATATTCTTCGGCCCTGGTCGCGGCTGCATCATGGACCGACACGGTACTGCCTTAGAGCATTGGTAACCCCCGAAGAGCCTGCAGTAATGCAGAGCCTCTTTGGGGGCTTTGTATTTTCGCTTCTACTTATCTACTTATAATTTTACGATCTTATCCAGGTGCCGGCGCCCAGGTTGCGCACTTTGCCGGTAATCTCCATTAAGGTAATGACGTTCGCAAACTCGGCGGCATTTAGCCCAGATTGCTCAATAAGTTCTTGGCTGTTAGACAGGCCGCTATCTAGTAGCTCCATAAGCTTCGCTTCAACCGCGCTATCGGCCCTCGCTGGCTTTTTACTAAGTTTGGTCGATTTAAGATCGAGCGCCGTAAGCACATCGGCTGCAGAGGTAACAGGTATGGCACCGGTTTTAATGAGGTTGTTCGGCCCGGCAGAGCGCAGACTGGTAATGTTACCCGGTACGGCCATCACTAGCTTGTTCTGCTCCAGTGCGAAATTAGCTGTAATCAGAGAACCGCTAGAAGCATCGGCCTCGGTAACGATTACGGCCAGGCTTAGGCCGGAGATTATACGATTGCGGGCCGGAAAGTGCTGCTTGAGCGGCGGCATGCCCTTTGGGTACTCACTAACAACCGCTCCGCCAGATTCTATAATGCGGCGCCCCAGATTACGGTTGCTGGCCGGATAGATCTCATTTAAGCCGCAGGCTTGTACGGCGATTGTATAGCCGCCGGCATCTAGCGCTCCCTGATGGGCTATGGCATCTATTCCTAGCGCTAAGCCCGAAACTACTCCAACTCCCGCGTGAGCCAACTCCCCCGCCAGCTGATGAGTAATTTGTTTGCCGTATGCGGTGGGCTTACGTGAGCCTACTATGGCAACTAGAGGTATATCGGTTAAGACCTTGCCAAGCACAAACAGCTCCTTAGGAGGGCTGGGAATCTCTCTCAAGAACTCAGGGTATTGTGATTTTGCATAAAGCAGCTTAGAGATTTGCATAGTTACAGTATAGAAAGCATTGACATATTTAACAAGTTATGCTATATTCTCACTCATGTCCTGATTTAGTCAGGGTAGTACATAAAGTGAAAATCCACTAACCTGCCTGCTTGGAGGCCACAACGTACCCTCCGTTTGGTGTTACAAGCAGGTGGTTTAGTCCTTCCAACCCGTTCCTCTCATTTACATAGGATCGCGAAAATGCCCTTGGCGGCAGGTATTGGTGGGATAGGGCTGATCTTCGGATGAGCCCACTAATAAAGACCCGACATGCAGTGGCCCAGCCCTCATGTGGGGTTTTTATTTTTTGCGGCTTTATCTTATGGCGCATTGCGGCGTCAGATCTCCAGTCCGCGCTCACCGTAGTTTCCGCTACGGCTCGCTTACGGGCTTCGATCTTTCTTGCACTGCATCCATAAGCTCAACCCTCGACACTTATTAAGCAGTCGGCCCTATTTCTTACGCAGAATCTGCGTGAACCACTTAACACCGTTTAGGAGCTGATGATCGGTATAAACAGTCTTAAAACCTTTAGCTAAAGGTTTGATTGATTCAGGTGTGTAGAGATAAAACAGCCGCTTGCCGTACTCGTCTTCTTTCCATTGGCTGCCCTTGCCCTCCTTGAGTGATAATAAGACTATACCGCCAGGGCTTATGGCCTGGCTTAGTCGTCTGAATATATCTTCTAGTTCTGCGGGACTGACGTGCAGGAGCGACGCAAATGCCAACACGACGTCGCAGGCAGGTATATCGTATTCAGTTATATCGGCTACTTCGAATTTAGCCTGCGGGTGTGATGCGCGCGCCAGGTTTATCATTTCCTCTGCGATATCCATACCTAAGTAGTTTTCGGTATATTTCAGTACTTCGCGAGCATCCCTGCCATTACCGCAGCCTATCTCTACCACTTGCGGGTCGGCCTTCTTGGTGTAGCTTAGAGCTAGTTTTACATCGGCCACCCGGGATTTAGTATTGTAATAATTTGCTAGCGGCAGGGCGCTTTTATTGTAGGCTTCGGTGGTGGCGGCCCGATGCTCTTGCTTCATATTAAATTATAGGAGTGCTCGGTAAGCTCGCCGGTTTTCAGGTGGCGGGCAATGTGATCGGCCGCATGCTCGGTAATACTGGGCAAGTGCGGCTTTTCCTCTGAATTAAACTTATCTAGTACGAACTTCTCGCTCGCAGTGTCTGCTGTATGCTGGTTGCCGATACCGAGACGGATGCGCCAAAAGTTCTTACTGATGTGCTCAATAATAGATTGTACGCCGTTATGGCCGGCGCTGGAGCCGCCTAGCTTTACCCTCATGGCTCCAAAGGGCAGATCGAGCTCATCATACACTACCCAGACGCTCTCGGGGTCTGCCTTGTAGTAGCGCATGAGCTCCCCTACGGCCTGGCCGCTGAGATTCATCATAGTGGTCGGTTTAACTAGAATACAGCCGTGCTCGGCCTTAAGCTCGCATACCTGTGCTTGTATCTTGCTGTGGGCCTTAAACTTACCAGTAGCACCGAAATCGGCTGCTAACCTATCAATTACCTCAAAGCCAAGGTTGTGGCGCGTACCCTGGTATTTTTCGCCCACATTACCGAGGCCTACTATAAGCTTCAATCGTCTTTCCTCTTATTCCTAAACTCTATTTTAATCGGTGTACCGCTAAAGTCGAACTGCTGGCGGATGCCGTTTTCTAAATAGCGCTGGTAGGAAAAGTGGACCAGCTCGGGATAGGTGCAGAATATGGCGAAGGTGGGCGGTGCGGTATCTATCTGTGTAGCGTAATTGATCTTGGGGCGCTTGCCGCGGAGCCCCGCCGGTGGCTGTTTGGCTACCAGTTCTTGAATGAGGTTATTCAGCTTAGCAGTCGATATTTTCTGCTGGCGGCGCTTACCTATATCCACGGCCAGCTCGAATAGCTTGGTAACGTTTAGCCCTTGGGTGGCCGAGGTATAAACTAGAGGCGCCCAGGGTACGAATGCAAAATCGCCCACCAGTTTGCGGGTATAGCGGCTTTGGGTTTTGTCGTCTTTCTCGGGCAAATCCCACTTGTTTACGACTAGTATCAGCCCCCTGCCGGCTTCGGCTACGTCGCCTGCTATGTGCTGATCGCCGGCTACAGACAACTCGGTGGCATTTATTAGCACCACTCCAATATCGGCTCTGGCAATTGCAGCTAGGGTGCGCAGCGAGCTGAACTTTTCTACTCCCGGTTCTATCTTGCCCCGGCGCCTAAGCCCCGCCGTATCGAGCAGCTCGATGGTTTGGCCATGGTACTTGATCTCAGCGCTGGTGACATCGCGCGTGGTACCAGCAGCTTCTGAAACTACTGTTTTCTGCTTACCAACCAAGCTGTTTAGCAGGCTCGATTTACCGACATTAGGGCGCCCAAGTAGTGCTAAGGTGATTTTGTCTTCTGGCTCTGGCGCCCGACCTTCTGGCAGGTGCGCGGAAATTGCATCCAAGAGATCGCCCGACCCCCGACCGTGAATGGCTGAGGTTTCTATCATTTCGCGGATTCCCAGGCGGTTAAAGCTATCGCCCAGCCCTGCACCTGCAGTATCGATCTTATTAATAGCCAGAATCACCGGCTTGCCGGTTTTTAGTGCTAGCTTTGCGGCCTGGCGATCGGCATCAGTGATCATGGTACCGGCATCTACCGCCACTACAAACAGGTCGGCAATGTCGGCTACTGAGGCAACTTGGTCTTGCACCTTAGCTTCCATCTCGCCCTTACCCTTCTGCAGTCCCGCCGTATCGACTGCCAGAAAATGCTTCTTCCCCCAGCTGACGTACCCATAATTCGGGTCGCGCGTGGTACCGGCTTGCTCGTGGGTTATAGCCTGGCGCTGGCCAACCAATCTATTAAACAGACTAGATTTGCCGACGTTAGGGCGGCCTACAATCGCTACCAGCGGAGTTACTGCCATGTGTAATTCCTCTCTATCCACCCGGCCAGTTTGGCCGTCTCACCAAAGCGGTCGGTGCTGCCTAGAACAACCGTAATTACCTCATGGCCACGGGTTTCGGTTAAACCGACAAAGCACTGCCCGGCAGCCGGCGTGTAGCCGGTCTTAATGCCCTTAAACTTACCTCCGGCCAGAAGCTGATCGGTGGTCGCTAGATCGTAGCGCTGGCCACTTGCAGCGTAGATGGCTTGCTGGCGGGTGCCTACTAAGCTGCGGGCAGTCTGGTTTTGAATTAAAAGCCCGCCCATCTGCGCCAGCGATTTAGCAGTGGCATAGTTGCCCTCATCTACCAGTCCGGAAGGGTTATTAAAGTTGGTGCCCTCTACTCCCCACTGCTTGGGTACGGTATTCATGGTATCGGCAAAAGCCTCCTGCGATCCGCTGTCTATAATGGCCAGCGCGTCGGCTGCGTCATTGGCTGAGGCTACCAGCAGGGCCGCTAGCAGATCGCCCATGGTGAACTGCTGCCCTGGCTTTAGACCAATAATGTGATCCTCTGGCTTGTAGGCCGGCAGCGGCGGAATAGTTACGGTCTTTTTTAGATCGTGACGTTTAATAATAGCCAGAGCGGTGGCCATCTTAGTTACCGAGGCGATCGCACGTTTGTCGTTAGGCTGCTTGCCAAATAAGGCCTGCCCGGTCTGCACGTCTATAGCGTACACACTGGCGGCCCCAAGCTGCAGCGGCTCCGTGCCCGACTTAACCGGCACAGGTGTGGTGGCAGTGGTTGGGCTCGGCAGGGCTTTTTCCTCCAGGCCGGCGCTGGCCTGGACTAGCTCATGATTAAGCTCCGGTGGCAAGGCGGCTACTGGCGCTAGCGTGCTAGCTAAAACTAATAAAGCTGTTGCAATAAAACTCATCAGGCATCTAGATTAACATAATTATAACCGAGAACGCGCACGTAAGCCTGGTGAGAGCTATTTAGGCGGCTGGGCTTGCGGCTTGTTCTGGCCTTCACCCTGCTGGGCAACCGATTGCTTAACAGCTGCTACAACATCTTCGAGCGTTACCTGCGATTTAACTAGGTATTTGTTTACACCCAGCGACTCCCCTCTTTCCCGGTCAGATTCTTGGCTGAGAGCTGTCATCATGATTACTTTAGTTTCTTTGGTTTCAGGAGTGGAGCGCAGAATATCTAGTACATCAAAGCCACTGATCTTGGGCATCATCACATCCAGTACAATCACTGAAGGATGCTCGCGCACGGCTACGGCCAGAGCCTCCTCGCCGTCAGAAGCTGTTACTACCGTAAAGCCTTCGGCTGTAAAACGCGCGCTGTAGATGTCGCGCAGGCTGAAATCATCTTCTACTAGCAGTATTTTAGCCATTTACACCTTTCATTTAGTTTAAGCATAACAATTATTTAACCTGCGCGCAATTACTTCTTAGCAAGGTCGATTACCTTAGCCTTGGTCGGCTTAGGCGCTGGAGCTGGAGCTGGAATGGAGCGAGTACTCTTAGGTAGAGCGCTGCTGCTAATGCGGGGCAGGGTGAAACGTATAGTGGTGCCTTCGCCCAATTTACTTTCTATGCCAATATGCCCACCTAGCATTTCTATAATAGTGCGACAGAGGTAGAGACCCAGGCCGGTGCCGCCAATGGTGCGGGTGGCGGAATTATCTATGCGGTAGTATTTCTGGAACAGATGCGGAATGTCTTCTGGTGCTATACCGATGCCGGTATCTGCGACACTGACCGTTACGGCATCGCTATTACCGCCAATCGTTACTTTTACTTTGCCCTTGGGTGCGAACTTGAGGGCGTTTTCTATTAAATTCATAACCACTTCGCGCAGGCGCTGCGGGCTGCCACTTACGACAAATACTGGCAGTACGGCCTTTTTGCCGCTGACGCTTTCGCCAACTGCCGCAAACGAGAGATCGACTGCCTTTCTTCTGGCGCTAAACTGCATATCGTCTACGACTTCGGTTACCAACTGGGTTAAATTGAGCGGTTCAATGTGCTCCATGCTACCTCTGTCTTCTAGCTTTGTAACAGATAGCAAGTCGCGGAACAGCTCGCCCAGGTGCCTAGTAGCCAAATAAGCTTTGTCTAAAAACTCCTTGGCCCGCTTGTCTACCGTTGCCACATTGGGATTATTAGCCAGCGAAAGGTAGCCCTCTATGGCTGCTACGGGGGTGCGCATTTCATGCGAGGCGGTAGAAATAAATTCGTTGCGCTGGCGCTCTACTTCCTTTTCGGCGCTGATATCGCGGAAGAGAGCAATGCCGCCGGTAATTCTTTTAAGCTGGTCGTAAATCGGCGAAAGCGAGATCCATACTGCAATTTTTTTACCACCCTTGGTTTCCATTATTAGCTCGTCGCGTACAATATTCTTCTTCTCTCGCCAGCATTGCAGAAACGGATCGTTTTTGTCCTCTACCTTTTTGCCTTCCTGGTCATGCAGGCTTAGCACCAGCCGGTAATCGATGTTCTGGGCCGAGCCGCCGTCCCAGCCGGTAATTTTGACGGCTGAAGGGTTGAAGTATTGTATCTGCCGATCGTGGTTTACCACCAGCACCCCCTCACCCACGCTGTTCATTAAAGCTTCTGATTTCAGCTCAGCCTCTGTTAACTTGCCGCTCAATGTGCCTAAATGCTCTTTTTGCAAGGCGTGCCCGCGCATAGCCATATGCAGCCACTCGGCAATGGCTCCGGTTGCCAAGATGATTAGAAGAGGACCCAAATGGCCTACTATATATTCGGCATTAAAATTGTGCAGGGCAAAATCGTAGCCGAAATACGCGAGTGTTGCACCTAGCGCTAGTAAGGTTGCCCCGCTGCCGAAAAAGCCGGCTACTACGATTGCCAACAACCAGAGTGAAAAGTACGGTGAATCTATCCCGCCGGTGGTTACGGTGATAAATAGAATATTTAGGGCCGAAATCAGGCTTATAATAATGGCCGAGAGCACCTGCGCTTTTCGCTTAAGCAGCTGGTGCAGGCTGAAGTAGTAAATAAGCGCCGCAGCACCTAACCCCGCTATTACTACACTAGCAGGTGAATCTTGCAGGAATTGGGGCCGGATTTGGTAGAGAACCGCTATTGAGATTGCCGTTATGCCGCCCGCCGCCGCCTGCAGAGTGGTTAAGATTGTAAGCCTCTGTGTCTGCAAGAAGTAAAACTCTTATGTTTTTATTATGCCCTAACCTGTTGCAAAAGCAAACGCCTATCTGGACTAATGCTCCTGGAATTGCTATAGTATCTTGGTTCAAATCGCTGCTGCGGCCCCATCGTCTAGTGGTTAGGACGCCAGGTTCTCATCCTGGTAACCGGGGTTCGACTCCCCGTGGGGTCACCATTAAGCGCTGATACAGATTGTATCGGCGTTTTGTGATAATATGGCTCTTGAAACGGGCGGCTTCGGCCGCCGCTTTTGTTCCTAGATGTGGAGGTGCGATGCAAGACAACGAGTTTCCCTGCCCGGATTGTAATGGCCAAAACATGAAAAAGGTTGGACATATACTGGGTGAAGGAATGGTTTACGAGCCATGCCCAACCTGCCAGCCCAATGCCTGCAATCGTCTTAGAGATTTGGGTGCCAGGGACGCGAGCAGTGCTACCATAGAACGTCTGCTCGACTCGCCTATTCCCCAGCGCTATATACCAAAGATGCTGGGCGGTAAGCAGGTTGTGTTCGACCGGAAAGAAAACAAGGTCGTCGAGTCTGCTCAGGATCGTATTTCAGCCACCGGTGAGACAGCGAAGTATGTAGCCCAAGAGCTAAACCAAGAAGCAGCTCAAGTCGTCACATAGCATTAAGCCCTTTCGCATGACAATCGTCTTTGTGAGGGGGCTTTTTCTTTTGGCAATTTTAAGGGGCTAGGTAATTAAACCCAGCCCCTTGTGCTACTCGCTTGTAGCGAGCGCTGGTGCTTCTTGATGCTTCTCCATCTTGGCGACCATCAGCGCCAAATGCCCGGCTAAGTGGCCGGCTTCATCGCGCCGATACTCGCTCGCGTTGCAGTAGGCCAGAGCTAGCTTGGCTTTGACCATGTCGCGATCCCGCAGGGCCTCGGCCGCCATAAGGCGAACTCTTCCATTAGGAAGATCGCCTGACTTCGGCTCGGTAGCAAAATCAGACAGGTTGGGATTGGCGTTGTGCTGCGCCGTTAGTTTCGTCCAGTCTTCAGGGAATTCCAGCCTAGGCAGGTCCCGAAACCTCCTCCCCTCATAGCCGGGGGCCCTCGTATGTATGATCAGCGTGTACAGTTCGCCGTAGACGTTCGTTCCGGCCCGGGCGC
This sequence comes from Candidatus Dormiibacterota bacterium, assembly GCA_035536395.1. Lineage (NCBI taxonomy): Bacteria > Bacillati > Candidatus Dormiibacterota > Candidatus Dormiibacterota bacterium. The sequence goes on along the minus strand of DATLOE010000020.1, from coordinate 625 downwards.
TCTCTAGCAGCCGCTCGTAATGGCCATGAATGAACTCGGGTATAGATACGCTGAGCAGGTCTGAATCTATACCATACTCCTCTGCCAGCCGACCAGCAGTCGGAGGCTTTATCTTCTCATGGCCATCGAGCAGTTCAAAGGCTGCTGCGACTCGCTTTTTGTGGCTGGCCCCGGATTTGAATATGGCCAGGCACTCGGCCATCTTCGGCTGCCAATTGTCATAATCGACAGCTGCCCAGTAGTACGCGCAGGCGGCATAATACTGCTCTACATCGCCATGGTCACGCGCAAATCTCTCCCACTCGTATTTGAAGCCATACAGCTGCTTGGTGAGCTCCTGGCCGGCCTCCCTGTCGTCAGCCAGGGTGCGTGCTATGAGATTCTGAAGCTTGCTGCGGTTAGCCTCTACCTCGCGACAGTGCTCAGCGAATCTCTTGTTCTCAGCCCGCCGATAGCGCCGCAAAGCCACAATAATTAGAACAACTATTGTGGCCGCTACCGCACCGAAAATTATAAGGAACACGATTAACCACCTTGGTAGAATTTCGTGGGCGTAATAATACAATGTTGCAGATGTACAGTCAAATAAAAACTAAGGGTTATCCACAGTATTATTTTGTAACAA
>DATLOE010000019.1 GCA_035536395.1 Candidatus Dormiibacterota bacterium | reverse complement strand
CCCCCCCCCCCCCCACCACTCCCTTTTTCAAGCCGAGTTATACTCGGCTTTTCCTTTTGTAAAAGTTTTATATACCGTAAGCTGGTTGCTGGGGTATAATTTCTTGGTAGTGAATAAGATTTTACAACTTTTTAACCGCCGCACCAGTGTAAGCGCCGCGGCCATGATTATCTCAGCTTCTTATTTAATCAGCCGTCTGCTGGGCTTACTCCGGGATCGCCTGCTTGTTAGTAACTTCGGTATTAGCCCGTTAACCGATGCCTATACAGCTGCCTTCAGGCTGCCAGAGCTGCTCTTTACTTTACTGGTTTCAGGGGCTTTCGCAGTGGCCTTTATACCTGTTTTGGCGCAGCATTTATCTAAAGGTGAGCAGGAAGAAGCCTGGGAGTTGTCTTCGATCCTTCTCAATCTACTGGCGGTCGTCACGATTGCCGTGGGTATTATAGCCTTTATTTTTGCTGATCCGATTACCCGCTTAATTGCCCCCGGGTTCGATGAGTTCAGGCATAATCTAACGGTTGATCTTACCAGGATTATGCTTATTACACCGTTCTTGTTTGCCATCTCCAGTGTACTGGGCGGTATTCAGCAGTCATTTAACCGCTTTATGTTTTTTGCCTTAGCCAGTGTTTTTTACAACCTTGGTATTATTTTTGGAATCGTTTTCTTAAGCGGGGATTACTCTATATATGGTGTAGCTTATGGTGTGGTAATCGGCGCCGCTTTACAGGCCTTGCTGCAAATATTAGGCCTGTCTGGCTTGGGCTATCGTTACCGCCCCAGTTTTAATTTCCGCAATAAAAACGTCGGCAAGGTAGTACGACTTATGATTCCGCGTTCACTCGACCAGGGAATAGATCAACTACACTATACGGTAGAAACGATTATAGGTTCGCGCCTGGCTACCGGAAGCTTAACCTCGCTGTATTATGCTAACAACCTTAAGAACGTACCCTTGTCCTTAATCGGAGTTTCGATCGCGACGGCCGTTTTCCCACGCATGGCGGCACGTGCGGCCAAAGGCTCCATGCAGAAATTAATCCGTGATTTTGTAGTTAATGCGCGACTGATCTTATTCCTAGTGATACCGGCGGCTACGGTGGCGCTTCTTATGCGCGGCTACATCGTGCGCTTGCTGTATGGCTTTGGGGACGCGACCACAGCCAATGTCTTAGGCTGGTTTGCCGGTGTCATAATATTCCAATCGCTGTTCTTTTTAGTAGCCAGAATGTTTTATGCCATGCAGGATTCCAAAACCCCTCTCTATATCAGCATTGCGGCTATAGGGGCCAATATCGGACTCAGCCTGGTTCTAACGGAAAAGTTTGGGGTAGTTGGTCTTGCTATGGCCCAATCGGTAGTGGTAACGGCTGAGACATTAGTACTACTGGGTATTCTTAAATACCGACTAGGAAGTATCGGCGGGCGATCCATACTTCAGGGGGTGTTCAAAATGCTCATAGCCAACGCGGTAATGGCCGGGACAATATACATTCTAGTGGCACGCGTTCTGCCATTGTATAAAGCCGATGTTGGCTTTGGGGTGGTGGGGCCGAAATTCTTCATTATTCTAACCGCCGGCATTTTGGCCTATTTAATCCCTTGCTACATTCTGCAACTAAAGGAGGCAAAGATTTTTGTAGGCAAAATAAAAGAGCAGATTGCCCGGCCTTTGAGTCTAACGTGATTATGGATCAACAAAACATCCGAAATTTTTGTATTATTGCGCACATCGATCACGGTAAATCGACCCTGGCTGACCGTATGCTAGAACTGACCGGCACTGTGGCGAAGCGAGATATGCAGAACCAGTTGCTAGACAGTATGGAGTTAGAGCGCGAAAAGGGCATAACTATCAAATTGCAGCCGGTGCAGATGAAATGGAAGGAATACCAGCTGAATCTGATAGATACGCCTGGGCATGTCGATTTCAGTTATGAAGTTTCGCGCTCGCTGGCTGCCTGCGAAGGGGCAGTACTGGTCGTGGATGCCTCGCAAGGCATACAGGCGCAGACCTTGGCCAATGTCTACCTGGCGATCGAAGCCGGGCTTGTAATCATACCGGTGCTGAATAAAATCGATTTGCCAGCGGCCGAGCCAGAAAAGGTCAGTCACGAAATTATTAAACTGCTGGGGTGTAAACCAGAAGAAATCCTGCAAGTATCAGCCAAAGAGGGTAAAGGCGTGGAGCAGCTGCTGGATGTCATAACCGAAAAGGTTCCGGCACCGAAGGGTGAGACAGGAAAGCCATTGCGAGGTCTGATTTTCGATTCTGTTTACGATGAATACCGAGGGGTAATTTTATTTTTGAGAATTGTGGATGGCCAGCTGGATAAGGGTGCCCAGCTTCAGCTAATGTCTAGCAAGCAGCAGACCCAAGCTATTGAGGCCGGCATTTTCAAACCTAAACAGACTGCAGTGGAGAGCCTCGCCACTGGGCAGATCGGCTATGTGGTTACCAATCTTAAATCGGTAGCCGAGGCCAGGGTGGGCGATACGGTGACCTCTAAGCTGGCACAGGCCTCTGAGGCGCTGCCAGGGTACAAAGAGGTAAAGCCGTTCGTATTTGCCGGCTTTTTTACCTCTACCGGCGAGCAGTACCAGGATCTAAAAGAAGCGCTGGAAAAGCTGAAACTTAACGATTCAGCTTTGATTTACGAGCCGGAAAATTCTCAAATTCTAGGCTTTGGCTTTCGGGTGGGCTTTCTGGGCCTGCTGCATATGGAAATTATTAAGGAGCGTCTAGAGCGCGAATACGGCCTGGATATGGTGGTTACAAATCCCTCGACCGACTACAAGATTAAGACCACCACTGGGCAGGAAACCGGCGTTAAATCCGCGGCCGAACTGCCCGATGCGAGTAAAATTATTGCCATTAGCGAGCCTTGGATAGGCGGCGAGGTGGTGGTGCCAGGGCAGTACGTTGGTAATGTCATACAACTGATCCACAAAATAAGAGGCGCGCAAAAAGCCATGAACTATTTAGACGAAGACTTGGCGGTTATCGAATTCGAGGCGCCGCTAGCAAATGTACTAACCGATTTCTACGACTCACTCAAATCGTTAACTAGCGGTTACGGTTCGTTCAACTATGAACTGATGGACTATAGGCAAGAGAACTTGGTGCGGCTGGATATTTTGGTAGGCGGGGAAATGGTGGATAGCCTTAGCCTGATCGTGCACCGTGAGGAGGCTCAGGGCCGGGGCAAGGCGATTGTGGATAAACTAAAAGAGGTGATCCCCAGGCAGCTATTCGAGGTCAGCCTGCAGGCGGCCATTGGCGGCAAGATTATTGCCCGCGAAGACATTAAGGCTTTGGGTAAGAACGTAACGGCCAAGCTCTATGGCGGTGATGTGACCCGTAAAAATAAACTGCTAGAGAAACAAAAGAAGGGTAAGAAGAAAATGAAGAAAATCGGCAAGGTCGACATTCCGCCCGAGGCATTTATGGTGATGGTCAAACAGGATTGAGCTATACTGGCCTTATGAAACCAAAGGCCATAATTTTTGATTGCTGGAATACCTTATTCCACGTTAATCCTAAACCCGATCCTCTGAACCGCTTAGCTCGCGCCATATTCCACAGCCGCCTGACCTACCGCTATCTGAAGAGTTTTGAGCGCACACTAATGCTCGCACCGCACGACGACATGAACGCCATGGCCAAGGCTATATTGCGCAATAGCCGTATTCCCGCCTTGCCTTCGCTTGTGCATCAGGTTGAACGCAGTCTAGAGATTCCGCTTGAAAAGCAACAGCCGTTCGAAGAAACCTTGGAGATCCTGCCCGATTTACAACAAGATTACAAACTGGGATTAATTACTAATACCTATTCGCTGGCATTTATTAAACTAGATAGCAAATATAAACTGGGGCAGTATTTCGATTTTATACTGCCATCTTACCAGGCAGGACTCCTAAAGCCCGACCCTAAGATTTTTAAACTGATGCTCAAAAAATTAGGTGTGGCCGCCGAAGAAGCGTTGATGGTAGGCGATAGCCTGCGCGACGACGTGCAAGGTGCAGAAGCAGTTGGTATTCGCGGCATATTGGTAGATAGACGGGGGCGTTACCCGCGGCACAAGAGCCGAGTTACCTCACTGAGGGAAGTTAAGAAACTGCTACAATAAGCCTATGCCTGCTAAAAAGATCAGCATCGATTATGCCAAAAAAGACAAACTGTTCTACTTTGTGGCAAACGTTGTGGTATACCGCGAAAGTGACGGTCGCTGTTTAATACTGAAGCGCCACGAGCGCGAAAAGGTACACCCTGGTAAGTATGGGGTAATCGGCGGCAAGCTGGAGTGGAATGATATGGATCTGGCCAATCCAGGCCGGGTGCAGAACGAGGTTCTGGATTATCCCAACGCGGTGGAGGACTTGCTGAAGCGTGAAGCTTTTGAAGAGGCTGGTGTAGAGATTGAGGCCGGGCTTAGGTATATCAACAGTGTGGCCTTTGTGCGGCCGGATGAAACACCCGTGGTACTGGTAAAGTTCGGGGCTAAGTACAAAGGCGGGGATATCAAGCTGGAGGAGGGTGCCTTTACCGACCACGCTTGGGTGAATGCCCGGGAAATTAAGGATTATCCTTGCATAGAAGGCATAGCCGAGGAAGTACAGGCCACCATTAAAGCGTTTAGCTAGATACGCTTAAGATTGTGCGTGAACATTGTGCCCAGCACCCGAAGTTATCTTTCGAACCAGTCAAAGACAGAGTTCTCTAACGCCAAGCCCCGACATTACATCGGGGCTTTACCTTTTAGCACTCTTGATCGCGTCAAGAATCCTAGCCCAAGCTGTTGCTAAATCCTACTGCTTCATACCCATCTAACCTCTTTTTATCATCGGCGTAGCTATGGTATGCCTCTTCAAAAAATAGCTTAGCTAGGCATAAATCAGCAGGCTTATCAAAACCTTGGTTAGCACTCTTGACGCGAGAGTGCTAATTTCTTAAAATTAGCAGTGCGATATAAGGAGTGCCAAGCTAATGACTCCAAGGCAGAGTTACATTTTAGGTGCCATAGTTGAAACATATGCCGACATAGCAGAACCGGTCAGTTCTAAACTGCTAACAAAGAAGCTTGGTGTTTCTTCGGCTACCATCCGCGCCGAGATGGCCGAGCTAGAGAGGATGGGCTATATTTACCAGCCGCATACCTCAGCTGGGCGTGTACCGACAGATAAAGGCTATCGCACGTACGTAAATAACATTAAGGCAGTTGCACCAGATAGCAGGGTGAGCCAGGCTTTGGCCAGGCGCATCTCCACCGCTGGTGAAGCCGACAGGGCTATTAAGCAAGCTGCTGAGAGTCTGGCTGAGGTTACCAGTAACTTAGGCTTGGCTACGCTTTCAGGCAGCTTGTTTATGAGCGGGCTGCATAACCTGTTCGACCACCCGGAATTCACCGGGCGGCGAGGGTTTGAGGTGGCGCGGCTGCTAGATAGCTTGGACGAGTGGCTAGCAGAAGCGGCTCCGAACAGCCGGGTGAGCGTTTACATCGGACAGGAAAACCCAGTGGGTAAAGCCAGCGGGGCCAGCTTGATCATTGCCAAGTTCTCCTCACCCTATAGCGATAGCAGCTATGTGGGAGTGCTGGGGCCAACTAGGCAAAACTATGGCCGAGTAATTGGCCTTGTAGATTACGCCGGAAGATATTTGGAGGATCAATTAACATGACCAAGAAGAAAACTAGCAAAGAGAATCAGAAGGTTGAGGAGCTGACAGAGGATTTAAAACGCCTGCAAGCGGAGTTTGCAAACTACCGCCGTCGCGAGGGCGAGGCCAAAGCCGAACTGATAGACTTAGCCCGCCAAGACGTGGTGCGCGACTTGCTGCCGCTTCTAGATAACATCGATCGCGCTCTTGCCCATTACCCCAAGCACTTGCAAGACGACCCGTGGGCTATGGGTGTGAGTCAAGTGGCCAAGCAGGCCCGAGAGACATTGGGCGAAATGGGTGTAATCCGCATAGAATCGGTCGGCCAGCCTTTTGACCACAACCTGCACGAGGCTATCAGCCTGGAGGAAGGCGAAGGAAGTAGGGAGGTTGTGGCAGAAGAGCTGCAGGCCGGGTATAAGATGGGCGATAAGGTCATTCGCCACGCAGTAGTAAAAGTTAAGAAACAATAGGAGGAAAAATGGGAAAAATTATAGGAATCGATTTAGGAACCACCAACTCGGCCATGGCCGTACTGGAAGGCGGCCAGCCGACCATTATTACCAATGCCGAAGGCGGGCGCACCACCCCGTCTATCGTGGCTATGAATAAGAACGGTGAGCGCCTGGTGGGCCAGACCGCTAAGCGCCAGGCTGTTATAAATGGCGAAAACACGATTTTCAGCGTTAAGCGCTTAATTGGCCGCAAGTTTGAAGACCCCGAGGTGCAGCGCGATATTAAGCTGATGCCTTACAAAATAGAAAAGGCCGGCGATGGCGTAAAGGTAGGAATGGGTGAAAAAAGCTACAGCCCGGAGGAAGTCTCGGCCATGATTCTGGCTAAGCTAAAGGCCGACGCTGAGGCCTTTTTGGGCAGCCCTGTTACAGAAGCTGTCATTACCGTGCCGGCTTACTTTAGCGATGCCCAGCGCCAGGCCACCAAAGATGCCGGTAAGATTGCCGGGCTAGAGGTAAAGCGCATTATTAACGAACCGACTGCAGCCTCACTGGCTTACGGGCTGGATAAGAAGAAAGAAGAAAAGATTGTAGTCTACGATCTGGGTGGCGGTACCTTTGACGTTTCGGTACTGGAGCTGGGCGAAGGTGTGTTTGAGGTTAAGAGCACCAATGGTGATACTCACTTAGGCGGGGATGATTTTGACCTGGCGATTATGAACCACTTGGTAGATGAGTATAAGAAAGATCAAGGTATTGACCTGAAGGATGACAAGGCCGCCATTCAGCGGCTGAAAGAAGCGGCCGAGAAAGCCAAGATAGAACTCTCCACCACAAACGAGAGCGATATTAATCTGCCATTCATTACAGCCGATGCATCTGGCCCCAAACATTTTGAACACAAACTTACCCGCGCCAAATTAGAGCAGCTGGTGAAGGAGCTGATTGATAAAACTGAGGCTCCATGCAAAGCCGCCCTGAAGGATGCCGGACTAAAGGCTAGTGATATTAACGAGATCATCCTGGTAGGCGGTATGACCCGTATGCCGGCCGTGCAGGCTAAGGTTAAGGAGGTATTTGGCAAGGAGCCGCTGAAGGGTGTAAACCCAGACGAGGTTGTGGCCGTGGGCGCGGCCGTTCAGGGAGGCGTACTGGCTGGTGATGTAAAGGACGTACTGTTGCTAGATGTGACTCCTCTCTCATTAGGGCTAGAGACTATGGGTGGCGTTTCTACCAAGCTAATTGAACGCAATACAACCATTCCTACCAGCAAGAGCCAAGTGTTCTCAACCGCAGCCGACAGTCAGACCCAGGTAGAGATTAACGTGCTGCAGGGTGAGCGCGAGTTTGCTAAAGACAATAAGAGTTTGGGCCGGTTCATTCTAGACGGCATTCCTCCGGCTCCGCGCGGCGTGCCTCAGATTGAGGTAACCTTTAACATTGATGCTAACGGAATCGTAAACGTCAGCGCTAAGGACAAGGCTACCGGCAAAGAGCAGCACATTACCATTCAGAATAGCGGCAACCTGAAAGAAGAGGATATTAAAAAGGCTCAGGCAGAGGCCGAAGCCCACGCTGAGGAAGATAAAAAGAAGCGGGAGCTGATTGAGGCTAAGAACCAGCTAGATGGCTTGGTTTACACAGCCGAGAAGACTTTGAAAGATGCCGGGGATAAAGCCAAAGATGAAGACAAAAAAGCATTAGAAGATGCCATTACCGAGGCAAAAACCAAACTGGAATCGGAAGATAAAGATGTGCTTGAGACGGCAGCAAAGGAGCTGAGCGAAAAGATGCAGGCCGTGGGTGCCGCGATGTACGAAGGCCAGCCAGGTGGTGAAGCTGCTCCAGAGGAGATTGAGAAAGAGGAGAAAGACGGCCAGCCGGTTGAAGGCGAGGTTGTAGACGAAGAGAAGAAAGACGAGCCAGAAAAATAAAATAGAGGGCTGAAGTGGCTAAGCAGGATTACTACGAGATATTGGGAGTTTCTAAATCGGCCACTGCCGATGAGATTAAGCGTGCCTACCGCAAGCTTGCTATGCAGCACCATCCCGACAAGCATGGCGGTGATGATTCTAAATTCAAAGAAATCGGCGAGGCCTACGAGGTATTAAAAGATTCTAAAAAGCGCCAGGCCTATGACCAGTTCGGCCACGCGGCCGGGGCGGCTGGCGCGGGCGGCCCGTTCGGCGGAGCCGGTGGCGGCTTTGAAGGCTTTCAATCGGCCGGGTTCGATTTTGACCTTGGTGATATCTTTAGCCAATTTATGGGCGGAGCTGGTCCTAGGACCGAACCTAACCGGGGGCAGGATGTAGAAGCCCTGCTGCACCTGACTTTTGAAGAGGCAGTGTTTGGCACTGAAAAAGAAGTTAAATTTAATTTAGATCACCAGTGCGACCGCTGCGAGGGTAGGGGTGGTGAGCCCGGTACTAAGATCAGTAAATGTGCTGAGTGCCATGGTGAGGGGCAGGTGACCAGAGTGCATAATTCGGTTCTCGGGCCAATCCGCCAAACCGCTGTCTGCCCGGCCTGTCACGGCAAGGGTGAGACTTTTGAAAAGAACTGCGCAAAATGCCATGGCAAGGGCACGACTAAAGAGCACGAAACTCTAAAGATCAAAGTGCCGGCCGGTATAGAGGAGGGCACGGCCATTCGCATGAGCGGCCGGGGAGGCGCTAACCGCAAAGGCGCAAAGGGCGATATATATATTCATATCAGCATTAAGCCTCATCCGCGCCTGAAGCGCCGCGGCCAGGAGATTGAATCAGAAATTAAAATTCCTATGACAGATGCTGCCCTAGGTGCGGAGGTGCCGGTGGAAACTGTGGACGGCAAAGTTAAACTAAAAATTCCAGCCGGTACCCAAAACGGTAAGGTGTTTAAGCTGAGCGGCCGCGGAGTGCCCTCTATGGCCAGGAGCGGCAGGCGGGGCGATCACTTGGTAACGGTATGGGTACAAATACCATCTACCCTGACCGCCAAGCAGAAAAAACTGCTAGAAGAGTTTGCAGCAGAAGGCGGCGGCAAGCGTTTTTGGCGACTCTGACTTTACCGAAGCTAAGCATTAGCAGTAAAATAGAAGTATGGATTACTTGCCCAGTCTAAGTACAGACGCTTTAATAGTAGCCGTTATCGGCCTGCTGATTGCTTATGGCTTGGTATTCGGCCAAATGGGGCTGAACCGGCTGGCGGTCAGTATTTATGTCGGGCTAGTTTTATCGGCCACCTTTGCCCGGCAGTTGCACGAAATGGTAGCCACTAGCCAATACGGCGGCATAAGCCTTTCTTTGACGGTTGTGCAGTTGGTGCTTTTGATCTTGCCGGTGGCACTATTGCAGCTAGGGCACCATCGCCTGCATATGCGGCATAAGAGCAGCATGGCAGTTACTCTGGTGCTAGCGGTTCTAGTGGCGCTTTTAATTACCGGAAGTGTCTTTATGCAAATGGAGGAGGACGTACTGAGGCAGATTACAGATAATTCTAATTTAGCCTCCTGGATATACGATTTGCGCCTATGGTGGGTCGGGCTAGTACCGGTGGCTATGGCCGCCGAGGTGTTCCTGCGCCCTCGCCCGCATCACTGACAAATTGACCGTCTTTCCTGATTAAGGTATATTATTTCAGTTCATCTATCTGTAACATTAAAAGAGTTATTACAACGAGGGCCCATAGCTCAGTTGGTTAGAGCGACAGCCTTTTAAGCTGTGCGTCCTGGGTTCGAATCCCAGTGGGCCCTCCATATAAATATTCGATAGAGGGTTTAGGCCCTCTTTTTTATGCAATTAAAACGATCCACGCAAATAACGCTATTAGCTATTTTTACTTTAGCCGGCATCATTATTGGCCGTAATTCTTTTTCTATTGATGTGATTTTGATTTTTACCGCTGCAGCTATAGCCGTAGTTTTGATGATACTAAAATCCCGGCTGGCACTTCTTTGGCTGCTGGCCGCGTGTTTGCTGCTTGGAATGTGGAGAGGGGATGCCACCCGACTAGAGAATACCGCGCTGGGCCAGAATATTGGCCAGAAGGTGACGCTTACGGGCACGATCAGTGATGACCCTGTGCGGACAGATAAGGGATTCGTTTCTTTTACGCTAAAATCTCTGGAGTATGATGGCCAGCCGATCGCTGGCGCGGTGCGGATGCAGACTAATTATAAAAAGCTGCAGCGCGGCTACAGGGTAAAAGCCCGAGGCAAACTGGGCACAAGTCTAGGGGCGGTTCAAACCCGAATCGGCTTCGCTCAGACCGAAGTAATATCAACCGAGACCAGCTGGCTCGAGCAGTTACGCCAAAGGTTCTTTGCTAGTCTGCGTTCGTATCTGCCCGAGGATCTTGCCTCATTCAGCCTGGGTCTGCTGGTGGGCGCCCGGGGACTGATACCAAGAGAACTGCAGGACCAGCTGACGGTTGTTGGCCTGACCCATTTAATTGCCGTTTCTGGCTACAATCTCACCATCATTATCCAGGCTGTTTACCGCTTGCTGGGCCGGGCTTCTAACTACATAGCGACGGCCGGCAGTTTGTGGCTGATAGCCGGCTTCTTAATTGTGGCTGGTTTTAGTGCCTCAATCGTTAGGGCTGCTTTTGTGGCAGTACTGGGTCTTGCCGCCGCCTACTACGGCCGGCGCGTAAAACCGATGACGCTCATTGCTCTGCCGGCAGCCGTTACGGCTTTAATCAAGCCAGATTATTTAATCTACGATCTAGGCTGGCAGCTTTCGTTCCTGGCTTTCTTTGGCATCCTGGTTTTGGCTCCATTGGCAGAAAGCCGTCTATTTAAGCGGCCTAATGCCGTCACCATGCTGGCTGCGCAATCAATTGCTGCGCATATTATGACCTTTCCGCTGATTTTACTGATTTTCGGCAACCTCTCCGTGGTATCACCACTGGCTAATCTGCTCATACTGCCTCTTATTCCGCTGGCTATGCTGCTAAGTTTTAGCTTGGGGATTGTTGGCATGACGTTTCCGATAGTGGCCGCTTGGCTCGGCTTGCCAACGGCTGGCTTGCTTGCGATGATAGTTGGGGTCGTACAGTGGATGAACGGGTGGGAAGGGGCGAGTGCAAAATATTCAGCCGATCTGTGGCAGGTGGCGGCATTATATATAGCTATTGCGGTCCTTACCTTTGTACTTACAAAAAAAGTTCGCGGTATTAGGCAGGTGGATACACTGAAAGATAAGGTATTGGCCTGACTTTGCAATTCTTGCCTAAAAGCCACCGTTTTCACACCTACAGATAAAAGGTATAATTTATCTGATAATTCTTAAGAGATAAGCTATGTCTGGTCACTCCAAATGGCATTCAATCAAACACAAAAAAGCGATTACTGACGCGCGCCGCGGCAAGGCCTTTACACAGGTAGCTAATCTCGTTTCGGTGGCGGCCCGGCAGGGCGGGGGTGACCCGGAAATGAACTTTAAGCTGCGGCTGGCAATAGCTAAGGCCAAATCTGTAAATATGCCTACCGCCAACATTGAGCGGGCTATTAAGCGCGGCACAGGCGAACTGGGCGGAGCTAGGATAGAAGAGGTAACCTATGAGGCGATGCTGCCGGGCGGGGCAGCCTTAATTATAGAGGCGGCTACCGACAATCGTAACCGTACGGCACCAGAAATCCGCACTCTGGTTACAAAGCATGGCGGGCGGATGGCCGACCCCGGTTCTGTAATGTACCAGTTCGACCATAAAGGTGTAATTCGCCTTCAGCCCAAGGATGTTGAGGCTGCCACACTAGACGCGATCGAAGCCGGCGCCGAGGACGTGGTCGAAGATGCGGAAGAAGGTGAGGGCGAGCTAACGGTTTACACAAAGCCCACTGCTTTAAGCGCTGTGCAAAAGAAACTGTCTGAGCTGGGGCACGAAGCAGAATCTGCTGAGCTGGCCTACATACCCAAAACCCCGGTGATGATTAGCGATCAAAAAACCGCAACTCAGATTATGAAAATCATGGATATACTGGAAGACTATGAGGATGTTACAGGGGCACATGCCAATTTTGATTTATCACCGGAATTGGCTGAGCAATTATCGTGAGGATCCTAGGCATAGACCCAGGTACCGCCACTACTGGTTTTGGCTTAATAGAAAAAACCGATGAAGGCATTAAGTTTGTTGATGCCGGTGTAATAAGCACCTCCAAAGACACACCAATGCCCGACCGCTTAGTAACTATTTATGATGAGGTTACCCAGCTGGTTAATGAGCTCCGGCCCGACGAAGTTGCAGTGGAGCTCTTATACTTTGCGGCTAATGTTACCACCGCGATGACGGTTGGCCAGGCAAGGGGAGTGGTAATTTTAGCCGCTGCAAAATCCGGGCTGCCGGTTTTTGAATATACTCCATTGCAAGTTAAAATGGCTATTACCGGTTACGGCCGGGCCGATAAAAAACAGATGCAGGAAATGGTAAAAACAATTCTTAAATTAAAAACTATTCCTAAGCCAGACGATGCGGCCGATGGGTTGGCTATAGCCATTACCCATGCCCACCAAATGGCGGAGAGTAAATTATGATAGCGACTATTAGCGGCAAGGTATCTGAAAAGCAGAATGATGCAGTCATTATAGAGCTTGGCGGAATTGGCTATGAGGTGGTGCTGACTACTGAGGATTGGGGCAAGGCTAAGGCAGGGGAATTGGCCAAGTACTATATATATGAACATATCAGGGAAGATACCCATGTACTCTATGGCTTTAGCGCGCTGGCAGCTAAACGGCTATATACTCAGCTACTGGGCGTAAGCGGGGTAGGGCCCAAAGTCGCCATGCAAGTACTCTCGGCTGCTACGCTTAACAGGCTACAGCAGGCGATAGCGACTGGTGACCCGGAGCTACTCAAAGGTGTGAGTGGTGTTGGTAAAAAAACAGCCGAGCGGATAGTGGTGGAGCTGAAGGGCAAGATTGAAGCTGGGGGAGATATGGGTGCAAGTTCGCAAGACAGCGCCTACCAGGCTTTAATTGGCCTAGGCTACTCGGCTGCCCAAGCCGCTGAGGCTGCGGCTAAAGTACCGGCCGATGTTACAGACGCGCAAGAGCGCATTAAGCTTGCCCTTAAGCAGCTATCCTGATATCTTGCAAACAATCAGGTAATCCGATTTTTGAAAGAATAATATTGAAGCGCTGCGCAAACTTCATGACCACGCCGATCGTCTAGGAGGAAGATTTTGAATTTGTTATCGTGGGAGCCGCACCTCTATTTGCAGTCTGGACCGACTTCAGTCGCCGTCTTAGAGTTTGAAGGTGTGCTTCAATGCCCAGTTTGCAAGTACGAATTTCAAGTTAAGCCAAGCGGTCATTTAATCCATGAAAACGAGTCGCTTGATAAACCATTAGAGCTAAAGATGCGGCTGGATTGGGAGATCGATAGCCTTAGTGAGCGCCGCGGTTGTACGGAATGTGGAGTTGTCTCAGATTTGCCCATAGCGCAATATGAAAAGTTCGTTACTGAAGCGTGCGAACTCTTGACGGCTGACTTCATTCGGCAGGAACTGCAGCGGATTCGCGATGAAGCCGACGCCATATGGGAGAAAGAGCACGGCTATAGCGCCTTAGCTGCTCGGTAGCCCCTTTGCGGAAACGAAAGTTCTTTGCAAGGGGGCTTTCGTCTTTTGTTCGCTAAAAGCATTAAAGATGGTAAAATATCGGTATGATCGAACGCATTACAGCAACCGAAGAAACCACCACCCCAGAAGAGCAACAGCTAGAAGAAACCCTGCGGCCTAAAACCTTCACTTCTTATGTCGGCCAAAACCTAATTAAAGATACCCTTAAGCTAGCCATCCAAGCAGCCGCCGCGCGAGCTGAAGTGCTGGATCACGTTCTGCTGTATGGGCCACCAGGCCTGGGCAAGACGACCATGGCCGGAGTGATTGCTGCCGAAACACGCTCTAATTTGCGGGTTACTTCCGGCCCGGCTATAGAGAGGGCAGGGGATCTGGCCTCTATCCTGACCAACCTGAGCGAAGGCGACATATTATTTATAGATGAAATCCACCGGCTGCCTAAAACGGTAGAGGAGGTGTTATATCCGGCAATGGAAGATTACGGTATAGATATTATGCTAGGCAAAGGGCCTTCGGCTAAATCCATCCGACTCGATCTGCCGAAATTTACAATTATTGGTGCCACCACCAGAGCCGGTGCTCTCAGCGCGCCCTTCCGCGACCGCTTCGGTATGGTGCATCGCCTAGAGTATTACACCCCTGAAGAGATGGTAAAGATTCTGCAGCGCTCGGCCCGGATTCTGGATGTGAAGCTAGATAAAGACGCCGCAGGGGAGATAGCGTTGCGCTCCCGGTTAACCCCGCGTGTGGCAAACAGACTGCTTAAGCGGGTGCGCGATTTTGCTCAGGTTAAACACGACGGCGCGGTGAGTCTGAGTATCGCCAAAGATGCGCTTTCTATGCTGGAGATAGACGAGCTCGGTCTAGATAGCGCTGACCGCAAGCTGCTCTCAGCTATTATTGAACATTACCAAGGCGGGCCAGTGGGCGTAGAGACTTTGGCTGCTATTTGCTCTGAAGAAAGAGCCACAATTGAAGACGTGTACGAGCCGTTCTTGATGCAGATCGGTCTGTTAGAGCGTACGGCCAGAGGACGCAAAGCAACACAGAAGGCTTATGTGCATCTGGGCGTGGAACCGCCCGAAAACCCTCAAACTAAGCTGCTGTAATATGGTTATTTACGACAAGCCGTCTTTTAAGCTAGAAATCGATAATCAGGGCCGGATTTTTGACCCTGTTTTATGCGATTATATTTCTATTGGTTCGGTAGGTGACAGAAAAGAAATACGATACATTAAAAACTGCGGCGGGTGTTGGAAGGGAGTCAGACTAACGCTAAAAAGTTTTGGTCTGAGCCGTCATCCACATAGGCGCTGTTTTGTGGTTAAGGAGGGCAGTGACTTTAAAGCTGAGCCTATTAATATTTCTTCCAAACGCGAACCGCAGACAAAAAAGTATTTGCAGCCAGAAGGCTTGGAGGATTTGATTGAAAAGTCGGAGGCGCTTGTTTGGCAAGCCAAAGATTTGATTCAACTAAAATGAGAACGGGTCGGATTTTCCGCCGGTAGGGGAGAGATCGCTTTCTCTGGCTGGCACCAGGTTTCTAATAGCCTCAATCGTTTTTTGATCGACCTTGAGCTGAGTGGTCTTAATATTTTCCTTCTGCTTTTCCAGGTAGGCCTGATCTGGTCCGATGGTAGTGATTAGGCTGATTTGATACAAGGTATATATCAGTATTGAGCCGATAGATATGGCTATCAGTGTTTTTTGCTTTTTAATTAGTAGTTCTAGTAGTTGCTTGGTCATGGCTTTACGTAGGCATGCAGGGTGACAGTGAAGGTCAATGAGCCTCTTTCTCCGCGGTTAATGTTCAGGTTTGTAACGCTGGTATAGCGGTTCAGTCTTTCTTGTTTTTGCAAAAAGCTCTGTAGCTGGGCATATGAACCACCCAAGTTGAAAGTTACCGGAATTGCCAATACATCACCCAGTTTGACTGTCTGGCTTATGGTGTTTGGTAGGGTGGTATTGGGTTGAAAGGTTAAATTAGTAATAGACATACCGCTTTGGGTTGCGATGTCTTGAAGCTGCAGGGCAAGTTCTGACTGTTGTTTTGTCTTAGGCAGAGCAGCTTCGATATCGCCCAGCAAGGGGGTGAGTTTTTTATACTGCTCCTCCAAGTCGTTTAATTGGCTCAGACGCTCGTCGGCCAGCTGTTCGTCGGCCAGCTTCTGGCTGAGAATTCTAGTGCCGTTAGACAGGCTCTGGCTTACCATATAATACCCAAAACCGCCCAAGACTAAGAGGGTGACAATAGCAATCACTAGTATTACGAAAAATTTATTTGGCTTCATCGTGATTGCCCCGCGTTAAATGCTATCGTTACCACCACCTTGTGCTGGCCGCCCTCGCTTTGGGTAATAGATTCCAAATCGGCTGCTCCAATACGAGTAGAGCGGGCCAGGCTTTCTCTAAAGCTTAATCCTGCCCGGTAGTTTTTTGCGGTAGCATCTATGCGCACAGGCTTTTTATCATCTCCCGTCAGGGTAATGGTATCGATCGCTACATCACTAGGTGTGGCCGCTGCTAGGTCGCTTAAAAGCAGAGAAAATTTTGCTTGGTTTTTCTGGATGCTTTGTATCGACACTAGCCGGGAATTGATGGCTTTGGCGCTTGTTTCGAGTTCTTTACTTTTTGCAATCTGCTCGTTTTTCTCTCTGTTGGTTTTATCTATAGCCGCAATTTGACCCTCTAAATACATGCGGCCTCCCACCATCATTCCACCGATTACAACAGCCAGCAGTACGATAATTTTAATATATCGAATCAGCCTGGCATTCTTTTTAGAGTATTCTACCTGGAATTTAATATCCGGTGGCAGAAGATTAACCATGCTTAGGCTCCTCTCTCAGCGCCAGCCCTACAGCAGTAGTAAACATTGGAGCATCTTTTTTGGTGGCTTCTTGGACCTTATTCGACACCAAATGATTCCAAGGGTTTGCAACCACTAAAGGCAGCCCAAGCTCTTTCTGCATATAGTCGGCCAGGCCTGGCATTCTAGCCGAACCCCCGGCTATCACTACCGAGGCTACCTTGGGCTGATGCTCGGCTCGCTCCTGGTAAAACTTCAGCACCCTCTTAGCCTCTTTAATCATGGTTTTAAAATCCGGCTCAAGAGCAGCCAAAACTTTATCTTTAAAATCACTTTCAGCGATGCCGAATTTTACTTTGATTTCAGTTGCTTGGTCTGGCTGGACGCTCAGCGCCTTTACCAGACTTAAGGTAAAGTGCTCCCCACCAATTGCCACGCTCCCCGTTAGGGGTACGACTTTGTCGAAAATCGTCAAGTCGGTTGACTCGGAGCCGATATCGATTACCAAAGTACTTTGCAACTGCTCACCGGAATGCATAATAGCGCGTACAACAGCCGTCATATTCGATTCAACTGCTGCCGCTTCAAGACCCATGAAGTCGAACAGTTTTATATATGAATCAACAATTGCGCGGGGGGCGGCTACCATTAGAACATCCATATGCTCTTTGTCGCCTTTTGCATTCTTGCTATGGCCGATTATTTCATGATCCAAATACAGATCATTAATCGGGACCGGCACGTACTGCTCGGCTTCAAATTTGACCGCCTGTGCCAGATCAGCTGCCGCCATTACCGGTATTTGGATGGTACGAATAAAGGTTTTACCGGCAGGCAAACCGGCTACTACCCGTTTAGCGGTAATAGAACCGTAGCCGAGCTGTTTCAAAAGAGGCTTGACCTTCTGGGCCATTAATTGCGGGTCGACCACAATACCCTCTACGACTGCCTCTGAAGGAAAGTAGCAGTAGCCGTAGCCCTGAACCGCAGTTGATTTCCCAGACCCCTTCAGCTGCACGACTTTAACAGTTCGGCTACCGATGTCGAGGCCAAAATGGGGGGCGTTTTTATATACTAATGGAACTTTCAGAGACTCACCTCCAGGTAAGCATTACCATTTTAGTATACCAGATACGATTGCAATTATCACTTGAAGACTTGCTCATAATGCCGCACATCCCAGGCGCTGATTGTGCCACCGACCGTAAAGCCGAAGGTAACTGTACCAGGGTTACGCAGCACCACGCTCTGCCCGATCAGAGATCCGACATTGGTAGCATTTTCTACTCCCACTTGGCTCCACCTGGCATAGAAGCGGGAGTTAACACCGGTAAAACCGTTGCGGAAAGTGATTGTTTCAAATCCCTGCGCAGTCGCCAGTCCCGGTCCTGTCAGGTTTATACAGTTTGGGGTACAGGCGGCGCCATTGGCGTGGTAGGTAATCACTCTGAATCCGACACCAGTAATATTTGCGTTCATAGAGGCTTGGTTCTGAGGTTTAAACCCGCCCGCGCCATCAATAGCGATAGTTGGAGGGTTATTGGGGTCCGTTAATGTGGGGTCGACTGTTAAGACCGCGCTTTGGGTCATTTCCAGGTCGCCATCTATCCATATATCACCTTTAACAATCACAACGCAGTTATGGCTGATCTCTACATCACCTTTAAAGTGAGTATGGTCAGCCCAGATAGTAACCGGTGACCCCACCGGGCAATCGCCGTTATCGACCCGCTCTTTTATAACGGGGTAATTGATAGGCGTTAATGTCGGCCTGTTGTCTGCAGGCAGAGGCACAGTTGCAGCTCCGGCAGAAACCGTGCCCGAAGCATCAATATCACAGTTGGTGCCTTGCAGATTTACGTGCACATTTCCCCAGATTTTTGCCCTATTAGTCATACAAATCGCATCATTTTGATTAGTAGCGCCAATATAACCGTCTTGGTTTGCGAGGCAGGCTAAGGGGTAGAGGGCGTTGGCCGGCCGCGGGCAGGCATTATTGGCTACATGGACAGTTGCCGGGGTGGCAGCCGTACCGATTTGGGCGGTATTGCTCATTTTCAGCCTTCCGTTCAAGTAGACTTCGCCGCTTCCGACTACCGCCGTGTTGCTCATGGTCAGTCCGCCGGCACCGGTTTGTACGGCATACGGATTCCCGATTACAGCACCAAGGACCAGCTTTACCTTACGGGTTACAATCGGTTGGGCGGCAGTCTGCGGATAGTAGACTTTACCGGTGGCCAGAACCACCTTCTCATTAGCAATAGAGCCATTTTTTACACAACTTTCGTATGTTACCTTTCCTTGGGTTGTATTGTCAGCAATCGTGATTGGCGTGACTGTAAATGAAGGATCGCAGGAATCGGTAGTGATTGGCAGCGCGTTGTTCGTACCTTTATAGTTATGGTCTTTGTTGATGTTGTACATAAAGTTGTCGGCCCCGGCTTCGGCCGCCTGCAGGGCACTGGTAGCAATAAGCGTACGCCGAGCACTGCTGTAATGGCTAACACTGAACTCAGCTATAGCCAGCGAGGAGACGATGAAGAAAAAGGTGATAATAAAGGCACCGACTATAATTATGCCTTTTTGTTGTTTAAGTAGCTTCATTATTTATTCCTCAGCGTTGTACGGCTAGTTAAGCTATTCTGGTATTCACGTCCGAACCTGGTTCGTTTTTGGGTTAAAGTCATACCAACCGAATGAGCCAGAGAGGGGGTTACGATAGGGGTGTTATTAACATCAAAGTAGGCAGCGGTAATATTGGCGACATCTTCAATCACTTTCGCGTCTGCCGGGCAGGCGGCACTAGCCACAGCCGGCGGGCAAGTGGTTTTAGCTGCATTGCCTGGGTCTGGGTTTGCCAAGGTCCGGCGGTAGAGGGTTTTTTTGGCGCCATCGACAAAGTAGATTACATCATTAGTTTTTAATACGGTATGTGCCGGATCGGCGAAAATCAGTTCGCCATTTGTATCGTGTGCCGGCACCGCCAGCACCAAAACGGAAGGGGAGGCATTGTTGGATGACCAGCCGAAAGGGTTACCGCTCGGTCCGTTAGGGTCGGCCCATTGGTTGACGGCTTCTATAGAGCTAGCTGCCCGCAGATCCCGGGAGGCGGTTTCCAGTGCTTGCTTGGTGTTAGCTTGCAAGATCAGTAGGGTTTCAGAACGGGCGTAATCGATCAGTCTGTTAACATAGAAATCAGATAATACCACTGCCATAATACCGACTATGACGGTACCTATTAAGAGCTCTAGCATGCTTGTGCCCCGCTGGCTCTTTAAACAGAAAAGCCGGCTCACCTGTTTATTCCTCGTTGGGTAATATAGGTTGTTACCTGTACTTTCTTAGCCTTTTTACCTTCAGTATATGTGATTAAAATATCGACCCTCTTTAAGCCTGGTGGCGCTTCAACGACCACAGCAGTTCCGGATTTCGGCGAACCCAGTCCGGTGGGTAGCGTGCTAGTAAAATCACTGCTTCCGGTGGGTATAGAGGCGTAGCCGGCATCGCGGTAAACCTCGATCTTTTCTTGGGCAGTTGCGGTAGCCGAAGAAATATTGCGAGCCTGTCTTGTCAGATTCCCCACAGTTATGAATATTTCTGCTACAGCTATGGCTGCTGCTGCCACAAAAGAGGCTGTAACTATCAGCTCAATCAGCGTAAGTCCGTGCTGGTTTTTTATCCGCCGTTTCATCTAGAACCATTATAGCTTAAGCGTTTTACAACCACAAAAAAACGGCCCCTTGCAGGGCCGTTTTTTTAACTACTTAAGGTTTAGTTGGCGCTTGAAATCGTGTAGTCACCATTAGCATCGGCTTGGCCATCTTTGGCGTTTTCGAAGTGAGCCTTTAGCTCATACCCTGTACAGGTAGTTCCGGTACAGCCGCTAGGCGTATAGGTATAGATTAGGGTTCCACTGTTCTTAGGATCTTTGGGCAGATCCTTAATGTAATCCGTCTCTAGCTTACTTTCCAGACCGTTGTAATCGCCGCTTGGGTAGGCGCTGTAATCGTTGTAGTACGTCTCAAGCGCGGTTTTTACGTTACGCAAATCGCTTTTACGTTGCGAGTCACGGGCGCGCTTAGGGCCACTGGTTAGGTTCGGAATAATCAGAACCGCCAGAATACCAATGATGACGATCACAATCAGCAATTCAAGCAGAGTGAAACCGCCTTGTTTTCTTAATAGTTTTTTCATTCGAGTGCTTACCTCCTAGTATTAATAAGTTCAAAGCCAAAGCTTTACTTAAGTTCATTATAAAAGGCTTATGCTTAAATAGTCAAGCGATTCACCTGAGCTGACTGGTGCTATATTGCTTCATTCAAAGATGAGAGCGGCCCGAAGACCGAGATGACGATGAATCCGACCATGCCGCCCAAGACTAGAATTAGAATCGGTTCAATAATAGAGGTCAAGCCGGCTATTACGGCATCTACTTCTTTTTCGTAAAATTCCGCCAGCTTAATTAATATGGAATCAAGCTGGCCGGTTTCTTCGCCGACGGCCAGCATCTGGGCGACAATCGGGGGAAAAACCTCATTTTTAGCAATCGTTTCCGATATCGGCTTGCCGGCCTTAACCTCTTTGGCAACCTCTTTAAGGCCATCCTGAAAGACTGTGTTGTTTAAGGCGGTGGCTGTGGACTGCAGGGCATCCAAGACAGATAGCCCCGAGCTCATCAGTGAGCCGAAAGTCCTGGCAAACCGCGCTATATTCACTTTCACGATAATCTGCCCGAAAATCGGCAGGCGCAGCAGGAAGCGGTCAAAAACTCGCTTGCCGCTTGGGGTGCGAACGAAGCGTATAAACAAAACTACCATGACAACCAGCCCAGCCAGTAGAAATAGGCCGTAGTTTATCAGGCTGCTGCTGATTAATAGCATAATTTTGGTGTAGATTGGCAGTTCGCCGCCTAATCCTTCGAAGATGGCGGACAGTTTTGGCACAATCACCACCATTAAGAAAAAAAAGGCAGCAACTGTAACCGATGTAATAACGGCGGGGTAGATCATAGCGCCGCGGACTTTGCCGACAATTTCGGCATCTTTTTCCTGCTGGGTAGCTAGTCTATCAAGCACTTGGTCGAGCAGTCCGCCCGATTCCCCGGCTTTAACCATATTGACGTAAACCGGAGAAAACACATCCGGGTGGGCCGCCAGAGCCGCCGATAGTGTCGAGCCGCCCTCCACCTTTTTTGCCGTGTCGCCAATTGCGGCCTTGAACTTACGACTAGTAGTCTGCTTTTCGAGGATTGCCAGCGATTGCACAATCGGCACACCGGCATTAATCATGGTGGCAAACTGCCGCGAGAATATGACTTTTTCTACCAGCTTTATTCTAGAACCGAACGGTAGGCGCAAATTAAGCCCGGAGGCGGTCTTTGCAACCTCTTCTTTTACCAGGATCGGAGTTAGCCCCTTATCGATTAAGTTAGCAGCAGCTGAGGATTGATCGGCAGCTATCAGGGTACCCTTTTTAAGCTCACCTTTCTTGTCTTTAGCTGTGTAGGCAAATGTAGCCATACTACTCCTTTGTGACCCTTAGCACTTCTTCGATTGTCGTCATACCTCTCAGGGCTTTTAAGAAACCGTCTTGCTGCATAGTCAGCATACCGGCCTCAATAGCGGCACTCTGGATCTCTTCGCTAGTAGCGTGGTTCACAATCAGCTGGCCAATTTTTTCATCTACACCTAGCACCTCGTAAATACCCATTCGGCCTATATAGCCGTTGCCGCCGCATTCCTCACATCCTTTGCCGGATTTGTATAGTTCAAACTCGCCGTCTTTTAATGTTTTGGGTACTGCCGGTTCGACTTTGGCGGCTGCTGTATTGGGCTTATCGTCCATAATATCTTCTTTAGTGTGGTCAACTATGTTCGGATCGGAAGAGATTTTTTGCATAATCTCTTTACCAGAGCCGTCTGTCCTCTTTTTCTTTTTAAGGTCTTCAATCTGCTTTTGAGCCGCCGCGTGCTGTTCATGGAAGCGCTTTAAGGCACCTTCTACCTGAAAGTCGCTCTTAATATCTTCAAGAGCGGCGCCCTCCGGCACATAACTGATGCGACAGTTGTGGCAAAGCTTGCGTACCAAACGCTGCCCGATAACGGTATTAACAGTAGAGGCGATTAAAAAGGGCTCGATTTTCATATCTAGCAGGCGGGGCAGGGTAGTGGCGGCATTATTGGTGTGTAGGGTAGAGAGCACAACGTGTCCGGTCAGGGCAGCCTGCACCGCTAGATCGGCAGTCTCTTTATCGCGAATCTCACCGACCATGATAATGTTCGGGTCCTGGCGCAAGAGAGATCTAAGGCCGGTGGCAAAGGTCATGCCGGTTTTAGTATTTACTTGCGTTTGATTAACACCGGGAATACGATATTCTACCGGATCTTCCACCGTAGAAATATTCACTCCGGGAGTATTCATGGTGGTTAGAATACTGTAGAGTGTAGTCGATTTACCTGAGCCTGTCGGGCCGGTTACCAGTACCATTCCGTGTGGTTTTTTAAGGCTCGCGTTAATAATGGCAAAACCCTTGCCTTCTATGCCCAGCTCTTCTAAGGTCAAAGCTTTGGCCGATTCATCGAGCAGACGCATTACTACCTTTTCGCCGTCCATCACCGGCAGTGTGGAAACACGCAGGGCAACCGTTTTTGAACCCATTACGAATTTAAAGCGTCCGTCTTGCGGCACGCGATGCTCGTCGATCTTGAGGTTTGAGAGAATCTTAATGCGCGAGACAACCGCCGGCAGAATTGGCCG
This sequence comes from Candidatus Dormiibacterota bacterium, assembly GCA_035536395.1. NCBI lineage: Bacteria > Bacillati > Candidatus Dormiibacterota > Candidatus Dormiibacterota bacterium. The sequence goes on along the minus strand of DATLOE010000019.1, from coordinate 6,529 downwards.
AGGTAGGGTCATGGTTTCGCGCAGCACACCATCTATTCGGTAGCGGATTTGCACAAGGCTTTCCCTTGGTTCGATGTGGATGTCTGAAGCCCTAGATTTAATAGCATATTCTAGAATAATATTGACGGTTTTGGCGATTGGAGCATCTTCGGCCAAATCTTTGGCGCTGACTTCCTGTTGGTTTTCCTCTTCTGTCGAAGAGTCCTTAATGGCTTTGGTGATTTCACTGGAGATATTGCCTTTGTATTGATCTATGAGTGCCATAATATCGGTCAGAGCAGCCAAGTGAATTTTAACGTCCAGCCCGATCTGTTTGGAGATAAAGTCAGCGGCTTGGAAATCTTCCGGGTCGGCCATAGCCAAGAGTAGTTGCGAACCCTCCTTGCCGAATAATACTGCTTGGTATTTGCGGGCAATACGTTCGGGAATTTTGGTCAGAATATCACGCGGGATTTTTTGGTCTTTCAGCTCCACGTAAGGGACCTCAATGCTTTTGGCATACAGTTCCAGAAGCTGTTTTTCAGATATTATTTTACGTTTAAGCACAGCCGCTAGCAGAGGCTCACCGGTCTGCTCATGAGCTTCTTCGGCTTCTTTAATAACCTCAGGTTTAACCTTGTTTTCTATCAGCAGGCGTTTAAGCTCCGCTGTCGAGATACGCATATTAGAAACTCACCCCGTTTACGCACTAAATTATAGCATAAGCGCAATATAAGCGGTTACGCTGTATTCGCAGATTTTATGAATATAAAAGCCGGCTTTAATCTTAAACTTGACGGAAGTTAAGCATTTTCTATAAACTAACAAATATTCAAGAGGGTATCACTAAGTGGAGCCCTCTTTTGTTTTTACGAATTTTTGCATCAATCATCATAGCAGTAGCCGGTTTCGGAGGTGTGGCACTAGCCAGTGCGGAACATTTAGTAATAAGCGAGTTGCAGACTGGCACCTCAGCCAGCTCTGGGGAGGAGTTCGCTGAGCTATATAACCCTACCGACTCGGATATTGATGTGGATGGGTGGAAGTTGGAGTACAAATCAGCTGCCTCGGCCGATACTGATACGTCTTGGAGCACCAAGGCTACACTTACAGGCACCATTAAGGCCCACGGCTTTTATTTGATTGCCTCGGCCGATTATCTGCCCCCAGCCGACGCGCAGCTTTCAGTTGGCTTTTCGGCTACCGCTGGGCATGTGCGGATTGTTAACAGCAACGGGGCGGCAATAGACAAGTTGGGTTATGGCGTAACCGCTAACGCGCCCGAGACAGCACCGGCCAGCGCCCCGGCTGCGGGTCAAAGCTTGGAAAGGCTGCCGGGCCTCATCAGAGAGCTAGCCGGCAACGGCACCGACACCGATGATAATGCCAACGATTTTGTATTGCGCTTGTCTCCTCAACCGCAAAGCACATCGGCAACTTCTGAGCCTGCCGATATTCAGGGTGATGAATCGCCAGAAAATCCCGCCCCAGAAGAATCTGAAGAGCCTACACCGAGCCCAGACTATCTACCAGTTAGTATTACAGAGCTTTTAGTCGATCCCCAGACACCGCTGACAGATAGTGAGGATGAGTTTATTGAGCTATACAACTCAAATAGCGAACCGGTAAGCCTAGAGGGCTATGTGCTGAAATCCGGTACTGGCCTGCATGACTCTTACACCCTGCCCGAAATAATCATCAACCCCGGTGAATATGTGGTCGTATATGCCAAAGATACCGGCTTAAGCCTGGTGAATACCGGCGGCACCGCCCAGCTGCTAGATCCTTCCGGCAAGATAGTCGGCCAAGCCGATGCTTACCCCGCTGCCGAGCCGGGGTTGGCGTGGGCATTGGTTGCAGGTGCGTGGCAGTGGACGCTGCAGACCACACCCGCACAGGCGAACGTGCTGGTAGCGCCGCTGGTAGCAGACAAAGCCAAAGCGGAAAAGCCCAAAGCCACCAAAAAGGCGTCTGCCAAAGCCAAAACCAAAGCCAGTAAGGCAAAATCTGCCAAAGCAGTTAAAGCTTCTAAAACTTCTAAAGCCAAAGTTGCCTCGGCTGCTCCGGCCCAGCGCCCAAAAGCAGCTAATTTTAAACCGGCCGACTGGTTGATTGGTATACTGATTACATTAACACTCGGATACGCGATTTATGAATTCCGCTACGACATACAAAACATCTACCACAAGCTCCGCGGCCACGGAAAAGCTCGGGGCTAAACTAGGCTCCTTATTACGCGGCGGAGAGGTATTAGAACTGGCCAGCGATCTCGGCGGCGGCAAAACCACGCTCATCCGCGGTGTGCTACGCGGATTGGGGTACGCAGAAAGCGTTCCCAGCCCGACCTTTACTATTAGTCGCGTATATAAGGTACGGGATAATCTAGAGTTCCATCACTTCGATTTCTACCGTCTTGGTGCCGGAGACATTGTAGATATGGAGCTGGCCGAGGTGCTGGGTGATTCAAGATCAATCGTGGCCGTGGAATGGGGGCAGCACAGCGGTGCCGGCCTACCGCAGGAACGGGTTAGAATCCACCTGGAACCCGGTAAGGCAGAGGACGAGAGGGGAATAATAGTTGAGGCACTGAGCTCAAAGCTAAACTACATCATAGAAGGGTTAAAAAAGTGATTTTAGTTATACGCACTGATAGGAGCGAGGCACAAGTCGGTTTGTTCGACGGTCAAAAAGAAATCGATGTAGAGAAGTGGGAGGCCGGCCGGCAACTAGCTGATACCCTCCTAGACCGCATTAAGGATCTGCTGAAAAAACATAACTTAGAGTGGAAGGATCTATCTGGCATAGTCGCCTTTAAAGGCCCCGGCTCATTTACTGGTTTGCGAATAGGCGTCACTGTGGCAAATACAATCGCTTATGCCCAGAAAATCCCTATTGTTGATGCAAATGGCGAGAACTGGGTAAGTGATGGGCAAAAGCGCTTGCAGAAAGATGAAAACGATACGCAGATTATCCCCGAGTATGGGGCAAAACCGAATATAACTCGCCCCAAATAGCTTGATATCGGCCGGTTTTTGGGCTTAAATAAATGTACTCTTAATTATTAAATTGTTATTTTTGCTGAAATAATTAATCTTCTCTTTTTTCGGTCCAACTTGATACCCGGATCGCAATTAAGAAGAAAAACTTGTTTCAGCCTCAGTAGAAAATCTGGATATTTGAGTAGATTTCAAGAAAGGCGCTAGCAGTAGCCTGATGAAGAAATTGTGACAAATAGGCAGACTTTCTCGCAAGAAAGGTTGTAAATTATGGAAGTAGCTGTACTTTTGGCCGTCTTAGGTGTTGGCGCCGGCGGTGGCTATGCGTCTAGTATTTATATGGCGCGCAGAAAAACTCGCACGGCTGAGGCAAAGGCCGACTCTATGCTAAAAGAAGCCAAACAAAAAGCCCAAGAGGTCGAACTGAATGCCAAAGAACAGGCCATAAAAATCGCCGAGGAAAACAAAGCCGAGGAAAAGCAACGGCGCGATAAACTGGCCGAAACAGAAAACCGGCTGGCCAGCCGCGAAACCACGCTAGATCGTAAGCTAGATGAGCTAGACAAGCGGGCCGAAGCTCTGCGCCAGAGTGAGAGTAGCCTAGAGGAGCTCAAGGATGATCTGCGTAAGTTAAGAATCAAACAGCAGGACAATTTAGAAAAAATTGCCAAACTAAGCACGGAAGAAGCTGCAGGGAAGCTGATGCAAATGACCGAAAAGAGCCTAAAAGAAGACTTGCTTAAGCTGATTGATAAACTGCAAAAAGATGCCAAGGAAGAAGCTGAAGACCGTTCGCGCATGATTCTAGCTACCGCAATGGAGCGTATGGCCTCCGAGCAGACTCAGGAGCGCACAGTAACCACCGTGGATCTGCCCAGCGAGGAGCTGAAGGGGCGGGTTATCGGTAAAGAGGGTCGTAATATCCAGACCCTGGAGCGCCTGACCGGCGTGGATGTACTAGTAGATGACACACCTGGCGTTATTGTGCTTTCTAGCTTCGACCCGATCCGCCGCCAAATAGCCAGAATCGCCCTAGAAAAGTTACTCTCAGACGGGCGCATTAACCCTTCTAGAATCGAAGAGGTAGTAGAAAAGGCCCATGGTGAGGTAGAAAAAATCGTAAAAGAGGCCGGTGAACGCGCCACCAAAGAGGCCGGGGTAGTAGGCTTGCACCCGGAGCTTGTGAAGCTATTAGGCCAGCTGCGGTTTAGGACCTCTTACAGCCAGAACGTGCTGAAACACTCGGTAGAAATGGCAAACCTGTCTGCCATGATAGCCAGCGAAATCGGAGCCGATGTGCGTATAGCCAAAACGGCGGCCCTCTTGCATGATCTCGGTAAGGCCGTAACTCACGAAATCGAGGGCCAGCACCATCACATATCGCGCGATATGGCTTCCAAGTATGGGCTGGAGGAAGCTATCTGCCACGCGATTGAGGCCCATCACGATGACATTGAAGCTACCACTCCAGAGGCGGTAATCGTACGTATAGCCGATGGCCTTTCTGGTAGCCGGCCGGGAGCTAGGGGCGACACCTACGAAAACTACATTAAGCGTATGACCGAGCTAGAGAACCTAGCCAACGCCTTCCCGGGAATTCAAAAAAGCTTTGCCGTTTCGGCCGGCCGTGAATTGCGGGTAATAGTAGTGCCCGAAGAAATAGATGACCTCTCGGCTATTAAGCTAGCTAGCGACCTGGCTACTAAGATAGAAGCCACTCTTAAATATCCCGGTGTCATTAAAGTGAATGTAATTCGCGAAACCCGCGCTATTGAGTACGCCAAGTAATGGATCAGCCAGCGCCGGAAATAACTAAAGAGACCAAGCTGCTTTCGATTGATGTCGAAAGTAACGGCCTGCATGGTGAGGCATTTGCCGTAGGGGCGGTCTTAATGAACGCCAAGGGTGAAGTGCTAGATGAGTTTATTGGCCGCTGTCCGGTTGTGGGTAAGATTGACCCTTGGGTAAAAGACAACGTCATTAAGCCGATGAAAGACGTGCCAGAAGATTACCCGAATGCCAAAAAAATGCGTGACGCTTTCTGGAGTTGGTACCTGCCCGCTAAAAACCAGGCCGATTACGTGCTGGCCGATAACGGCTACCCGGTAGAAGCGCGCTTTTTGATCCAGTGCCAGGATGATGATATTGAGGATCGCTATTGGGGCCACCCGTTCCCGCTGCTAGATCTCGCCTCTATGCTGCTTCAGGTGGGCATTAAGCCGCTGGCTGTACGCAAAAAGATGGTGGAGGATAAAATGGGCGGCGCGCCCTCCCTACACCATAACCCCCGCTGGGACGCGCAAGTTTCGGCTCTGGCCGCTTTTGAGGCCTGGAAGCTGTCGGGCCAGCTGAAGTCATAGCTGTTTTGCTTGTTTAGGCTACCTGCTTGAATTAAACTTTACTTAGTAAGGAGCACAAAACACGATGACAAAGCAAAAACTCGTGGAAACCCTATCCCGCGAAACCAAGCTTAGCAAGAGGGAAGTGGAGAATGTGCTCGCTATTTTCACCGATATCGTCAGCCGTACTATCAAGAAGGGCGAAAAGGTATCTATTACCGGTTTCGGAACCTTCGATCTGGGCAAGCGGGCCGCCCGGCGCGGGGTCAACCCCCAGACCGGCAAGGATATTCGTATTCCGCAAATGCCTATGCCGCGCTTTCGGGCAGGTAAACGCCTGAAGGAAGGCGTACGAAAAAAAGCCGACTAATAAAGTAGTAGGAATAAGAAATGGCAAATGTAAAACAACAACTAAACAGCTTCCCGCTTGATACCCGTGAAGATATAGTAGTTAACGCGATAGAGATTTTTGACACGGTTAAACACTCTCTGATGGTTCTTGATAAAAATTTTGTTGTTATTCTGGCAAACCCGGCATTTTACAGCACATTTGAAGTCACTAGAGAAGAAACAGAAAATGTGCGCCTGTACGACATAGGAAATGGCCAATGGAATATCGATAAGCTTAAGATACTGCTTGAAAAAATTATTCCTAAAAATTCGGCAGTCGATGACTATGAGGTAACTCATAATTTCGAACATATTGGCGAAAAGGTAATGCTGCTTAATGCTAGAGAGATAATGCGTCAGGATAATAGACAAAAGGTTATCTTGCTGGCTATAGAAGATATCACGGCCAGTAAACAGCTCGAAAAGCAGGCGAAAGAAGCGGAAAGCCAAGTAAGCACAATTTTAGAAAAACTTGTAGGGTCAGCCGAGAGACATTCTGGCGGTACCGCCCCTCAAACCCGACCTAAGGAAAAACAGTAAAAAAAGGGCACTAGGCGCCTCTTTTCTGCAAGCATATAGAATCGATTTTATATGCATGAGTTCCTTGGGGCGAGCTAGGTTAATGATTCCTTTGTTGTTATTAAAAAATAAGATTTAATATTAGCGTTAGTAATATTGAGCCTATAATGCTCAGTAATATGCTGGTCTTCCAAAAAAACTTTACTTTAATTGTATTCTCCTCAGACTGTTAGTGGTTATTCGTCGGAGACAATCTTCAAGTCGCTCAAAGAACCTAGCCTCCGTCATATTAAATTTTGATTTTTC
>DATLOE010000018.1 GCA_035536395.1 Candidatus Dormiibacterota bacterium | reverse complement strand
ACAGCGGCACCTGTTCCTCGTCTGATCGGACCGGTTGTGAATTCCAGATTTACGACACCTCTACCCCTTCTGGCCCAACCTTCGTTGGCGGAACCGACTCTCTTGATGCCCTTGGCACCGACATTAATGCCATCTTCGTATCCGGCCGTTATGCCTATGTTGGTAAAAATGGTAATGGTAGTAACTGTGTGCCTGGCAACAATAGCGGCTGTGAGTTCCGGATCTATGACGTTTCTAACCCATCGAGTCCAACTTATGTCGGTGGTGAAGACGTAGACTCTGCCAATAGCCGCAATATTAAGGCTATTTACGTATCTGGCCGTTATGCCTTCATCGGCAAGAATGGTGACAGCGGCACCTGTTCCTCGTCTGATCGGACCGGTTGTGAATTCCTGGTCTTCGATATCTCCAATCCAGCCAGCCCAAGTTATGTTGGAGGAACAGACTCCACCAATGCCGGCACCGGAACTAATTCATTCAGTAGTGTTGCGGTCTCTGGCCGCTATGCCTTCATTGGCAATAGTTTTAACAGCGGCACCTGTTCCTCGTCTGATCGGACCGGTTGTGAATTCCAAATATACGATGTTTCCGGTGCCGAAACAGTTTCATTAACTTCTGGAAGTCTCTGGACCGGGGTGCTCCAAGTTAACAATAATGCCTACTTTGATCAACATATTTCGATAACTGGCAGTGCTACTATCGGCCAGAGCCTGCAGGTTTCCGGTGACCTCGGCGTTTCGGGCAACGCCCTGATTAAAACCAAAACCGACTCCACCACGGCTTTCCAGGTTCAGAAGGCCGATGGCACATCAGTGCTAAATGTAGATACCATCAATGGCAGGGTCGGAGTCGGAACAACTACACCAGCCGACAAACTAGATGTTTCTGGCGACATCCGTGTCGGTACCGGCACCACCGGTTGTGTTAAAGATGCTGACGCAACAGTTATCGCCGGCAGCTGCTCATCCGACGCCAGACTAAAAACAAACATCACCGACATGCAAGATGTATTGACCAATTTCGGGGAGCTAAAAGTCGTAAATTACAACTGGCGGGCAGATGAGTTCCCAGACTATCATTTTGGAACTGAGACCCAAACAGGACTAATCGCCCAAGATGTAGAGCTGTTATTCCCAAGCCTAGTCTCAACAGACAGCAATGGCTACAAAACCCTAGATTACACTGGCCTAGGCATTTTGAATATCAAAGCCACAACCGAGCTAAATACCAAGGTAAATGACCTAGAGGGCCGGGTCTCCGCCCTCGAAAGCGCTACAGGAACCTTACCTGAATCGGGCGGCTACATTCAGCAAGGTTCTGACGCTAACTTCGCTAACATCAACGTTTCTGGCAAAGCAACTATTAATAACCTCGTTGTTACGGGCAGTGCCACAGTGGCAACCCTAAAGGTGACTGGCGATGCGACATTCGAAGGGGATATCATCGTCAAGGGTGATCTGAAGCTAGATGATGACAGGCGCAAAGCAAACACGCCAATAGTCTTAGGTGAGTCAACCTATAAATACAGCTTCACACGCCCACAAGAAGATGAGAACTACGTACTAAGTGCTACCCCTAGCTGGCTTACATCTTACGCAGTAACTGAAAAGACCAAAGACGGCTTCACTATCCAATTCGGCACCCCAGCTCCAGCCAATGCCAAACTAGACTGGCTGATAGTCCACTAGCACAAAAGTAAAAGCCGGCTCCGTGTAATAACGGAACCGGCTATTTGGTTCGCAGCCGCCTGCCATAATAGGCAAGCATGTGTTCGATTTCTTCCAGACTGCCCCTGCCCAGTCCTTTGATTTCTAGCAGCTGATTCGTGGTGCAGTTGCAGAGATCGTGGATAGTCAGGATACCGGCCGAAAGCAAACGTCTAGTGGTGCGAGGGCTTATATCGAGCTCGTCTACCATTGGATCTTGACTGGGCATCCGCTCGGGTTTTTGGGGCGGGTCAATGCGAGCCATCCGCTTGAAAGCATTGCGGATGGTGACATAGATCCACTGCTTGGAAACCCCCAGCTGGGTGGCAATCTCGGCTACGGAGAGCATTTGACCGCTTCCCAGGCCGAACCGCTTTACTAACACCTGCTGCTGGCGGTCGGTTAGGTCCTCTAGCTTGGAAATATTATTCGCAAGCCACTGCAGCTGTATGGCCTCCTCGGCGGAGCCAAGGGCTACGATGCTCTCATCGTATACCGGCTTTGCCATCAGCGGACATCCTTCGGCACGTAATAGCCCTTATCCTGCTCGGTTGCTATCCAACCAAGCAGCCTCCAGCCGAGCACGGCAACTCCGGCCAGGAATGACGCAAATGTAAGCGGGCGCTTTAGAGCCATTTCTCCCCTTTGATTTTGGCTTGCTTAAAATAAGAACTCTCCTTACGGAGCAAGACCGATATCATACCATAAAAGGTATGCTTTGTAAAACGTAAGCGGTTTGCGTATATAAGACTAAAACTTGTATCATAGACCTGTATGAAACGATTTGCGCCTCGGGCGCGCATAAAGATTATTTTGGCGGTTTGGGTACTGGCTGTATTTGTGATGATTCTGCCGCGGCCAACTGCCGCTGGCGAAAACTTTAACTACGATACGCGCGTAACTTACCACGTAAATACCGACGGTAGCACGCAGGTAACAGAGCATTACAGCGTTACAAATAATACCCCCCGGCTGTACCTGAATGAAATCACGCTTTCGACCCCGACGGCTACACTGACCAATCTGAATGTCACCTATGACGGCGGCGGCAGCATACCGGCTACCACCAACAAACAGAAGGCCAAAGAGGGCGATATAGATTTTGATTACCAGCAGATTAAAATCGATTTTCCCCGCCAGATTTTTGGCCAGGGGCGCAGCTGGGGTTTTACCGTCAGGTATCAGGCAACCGGCTTAGTGGAATCGCGCGGAGGTTCACACACTGTCTATGTACCCTCCATAGAGCCAGCGGAAGGCACCGATGATTACCAGGTGACTGTGGAGGTGCCGACTAGTTTTGGTACGGCTCATTTTGCAGGCATCAAATCTGCCTCAGCCGGTACCCGCAACGGCACACAGTACTTTAATTTTAATAAAGGCGCGCTGATGACTAGGGCTCTAGCGCTGAACTTCGGGGATACAAACATTTACCGCCTGAACTTCAACTTTCCGCTGCATAATAATGGCCTGTTTCCTCAGACTCTTACGGTCGCCCTGCCGCCGGATATGGGCAACCAAAAGACTTACATTAATTCACTCACACCCAAGCCGTCGGCTACTAGACTAGATGCTGACGGCAACATTCTGGCCGATTATAAGTTAAAGGCTGGGGAGCGCATTACCGTCGCAACCGATGTTACCACCGAAGTGCGCTGGCGGGATTATGATTTATCAAAATCCGGCAAACAGAAAGACATTCCACCCGAACTGATAAGCCAGTACACTCAACCTACCCGCTATTGGCAGACCGGGGGCAGTGTGTCTGAGGCTGCTGGCAAGATTCATAAGCCTGAAGCCACCGTGGCCGACAATGTGCGAAACACCTACCGCTATGTAATAGACAAGCTCGATTACAACAAAGACAAAATTAAATTTAACATTCGCCAAGGGGCCACGAAGGCTCTGGCCCAGCCCGACAACGTGGTCTGCCTGGAATACTCCGATCTAATGGTTGCGCTGCTGCGGGCGCAGGGTATACCTGCCCGGATGCCCGTGGGCTATGCCTATAGCGGTAATTTGAAACAATCCGATGCCGTAGATGATTCGTTGCATTCATGGGTGGAGGCTTACGTGCCTGGAGTCGGCTGGATGGTGATCGATCCGACCTGGGGCGAAAAGTTCGACCAGTTTGGTGCTAGCGACTTAGAGCATGTGGCCTTTAGCGTCTGGGGCCGCGAAGACGAACTGCCGGCAGCCGTTATGGCTAGCGGGCGCGATACCAACTACCAGTATGAGAAAACGACCCTAAGTTATATCAGCAGCCTGGCCGAATTCAAACCGGCGGGTCTAGTGAAGTTTGATCGCTACGTACTATTCCCGGGTATAACCGTGGAGCGCTTTAAGGTTACGGCGCCGCCGCACACTTCTACCGTAGATAATGAAGTTACGGTAGATAAAGAGAAGCTGCAGTTTGGCAGATTGGCTCCGGGGCAACAAGAATCAATCAGCCGTCTGGTAATAGGCGATGGATGGTTCGGCGAAGAGCAGGCTAGCTACAGCCAGCCGAGTGGGCAGGAGGTACTGGTGCTGGGCACAGCTAAAGCTCGCTACAACTACACGCCGATGGCCGTGGTAACTATTCTGCTTCTCGCTTCAACTATTGCCATTATTGAACTTTTGCGCCGTCGCCGGCGGACTCTGGCAACGGCTCATGGCCTGCCGTCCTCCAACGGCCAAGACCCTGAAATTTAATCCCCAACCCCACACCGGCACTAGAACGACCTCAAGCGAGGGAGCAGAAAGTAATCTGCTTGCGAGGACTGTCTGACCCGCCTTGGGCGGGGAGTTCCGCAGCAACAGACTCTTTCTGCGTGCTGAGTGCTGAGTGGAGTGAGCATTCTGCCAGCAGGCAGACGGTGCCGGGAGCTTTTTGGTTACTTTTGTGCTTACAAAAGTAACACCAGGAAAAATCACAAACGTATTGGTAAAGAGGGACGCGCCATGCGCTCAAATCGGTGTGTAATATACCTCCCCCCTGCGGGGCGCAGGTTTGTTTTACCCGCAAAAAGCTTAGTAGCCCCTTACTACGTAGGTTGCGTGCGCTTTTTGGGGTAAAACCATAATTATTCGGGGAGGGAAGAGTGCCGGTGGTGGGAAAGGCGGAATTTGGCTTAGCCAACCCCTTGATACCCGGTAACAGATACTAGATACTGTTTGTATGTCAAAATTCTACATTACAACACCGATCTACTACATTAACGACCGTCCGCACATCGGCCATGCTTACGCTACGATTGCCGCCGATATGCTGGCTCGCTACCATCGCCAAGCCGGCGAAAGCGTATTTTTTGCTACCGGTACGGACGAGAACAGCACTAAAACAGTACAGGCCGCCAAGAAGGTCGGCCAGGACACGCGTGCCTATACCGACCAAATGGCAGCCACATGGGAAGAGACCTGGAAGCAGCTAGAGATTAGCCAAGATAGGTTCATTCGTACTACCGAGCCGGCCCACCAAAAGGCCGTTTACGATTTAATTAAAAAAATCGAAGCCACTGGCGATATTTACAAAGGCACGTATGTTGGCCTCTACTGCACCGGCTGCGAGGAGTTCAAGCGAGAAGCCGAGCTTGAAGCCGGCAAATGCCCGCTACACAAAACCGTGCCCGAGAAGGTGGAAGAAGAGAATTACTTCTTCAAGCTCAGTAAGTATCAAAAGCAGCTGCTGGATTATATAGAAAAAAACCCGACCTTCATCCAGCCCGAATCGCGCCGCAACGAGATAACCCAGTTTATAAAAGGCGGCCTGGAAGACCTAAGCGTTTCACGAACCAAAAAAGAATGGGGCATAGCCTGGCCGGGTGACGACAGTCAGACGATTTACGTTTGGATAGACGCTCTAATTAATTACCTGGCAGCCACTGGCTACCCCGGCGCCAAATCTACCGATTGGTGGCCGGCCGACCTGCATTTGATCGGCAAGGACATTATTAAGTTCCACTGCGTTTACTGGCCGGCAATGCTGATGAGTGCCGGTTTGCCCTTGCCGAAGACCATCTTTGCCCACGGCTTCTTTACCGTTGATGGGCAGAAGATTTCTAAATCGCTGGGTAATGCCGTAGACCCGGTTGCACTGGCCGGGCAGTACGGCATTGACGCGCTCAGGTACTACCTGCTGCGAGAGATTCCGTTTGGCAGCGATGGCGAGTTTAGCCACAGCCGCTTCCGTAAGGTTTATGAGGCAGATCTGGCCAACGAGCTGGGTAACGCCGTGCAGCGGGTGGCCGCGATGGTGCTCAAATATCAAGAGGGCGCTATTGGTGAGGTGCAGACGGCGCCCCACGATGTCGGCCCGGTCCACACTGCCATTAAAGAATTCCGGCTTGATCGCGCGTTAGAAGAAATATGGGTGCACGTGAAGGGTGTGAATCAATATATTGAGGAGGAAAAGCCGTGGGAGCTGGCCAAGACCGACCGCGAGCAGCTGAGCGACGTGCTGGCTTCGGCCGTGGGCGACCTACTACATATTGCCGAACTCATAATGCCCTTTATGCCGACTACGGCCCGCAAGATCGCCGAGACTTTTGCAAATGGGACTGTGAATAAAGAAGTAGGGATACTGTTCCCTAAATTCGACGAGCCGGCTTCCTGAAATGTCGCATTTCGGCGTCAAAACCTCCGTTGCTCAGCCGGCGTACCGCCCTGTACGCCTAACTTCCGCTACTCGGCTTTTCCTTAAACTGCATTCATTTCAGAAAGCCGTGCTAATTAAATGTTGATTGATACCCACGCCCATATTCACTTTGATTCATTTCGCGGGGAGGTGAACGAGGTGCTGGCTCGCGCGCGGGAGGCCGGAGTGGGTAAAATCATAACAGTTGGCGTGAATAGTGATGACAGTCGTAAGGCGGTAGAGATGGCAGCACGCTATGAAAACGTTTGGGCGGCGGTCGGCGTTCACCCGCATTCGGCCGAAGAAATAGAGCAGGCAGCAGATTACATTGCAGACCTGGCCAAGAATAGGCAGGTGGTGGCCGTGGGGGAGTGCGGTCTTGATTACTATAAATCCCAGGCTAGCCGCGAGCAGCAGGCAGCTGCTTTACGCAAACAGCTGGAGCTGGCGGCTGAGATTAAACTACCGGTCATCTTCCATGTGCGCGAGGCGTTCAGTGATTTCTTTAAGATTTACGATGGGTACGATCGCCTGCCGGGTGTGGTGCATAGCTTTACCGGCACTCCGGCTGAAATGCGCGGCGCGGTGGAGCGCGGGCTGCATGTGGCGCTGAACGGCATAATGACCTTCACCAAAGATGAGGGTCAGCTGCAGGCTGCAAAGGAGTTGCCGTTAGATAGATTATTACTAGAAACCGACTGCCCGTATCTCACCCCGGCACCCGACCGGGGCAAGCGCAACGAGCCGGCCAATGTTAAACCCATTGCCGAATTCCTGGCCGAACTGCGAGGCGAAAGCATTCAGGAATTATCCCGGCAGACTACTGCCAATGCTTGCCAGCTTTTCGGTATCTAAACACCGGCACTCGAGCGACCTCAAGCGAGGGAGCAGCCAGTAATCTGCTTGCGAGGACTGTTTGAGGGCTGAATGCCCGAGTTCCGCAGCAACAGATACTTTCTGCGAACCGAGTGCTGAGCGGAGTGAGCATCCAGTCGTAAGACAGGAAGTGCCGCGCGCTTTTGGGTTACTTTTGTGCGCACAAAAGTAACATTAAACATTTGCTTCTTTGGGAAAGAAGGTGATTATATTATCTTGTTATGAAAAAACCGATTTATCTAGATTACGCCGCTGCCACCCCAATGGATCTGAGGGTGCTAGCTGCCATGCAGCCATACTGGAGCGCGCAGTTTGCTAACCCGTCAGGTGCGTACGCTCTAGCCAAAGAGTCTAAACAGGCGCTGGAGGGCGCGCGTAAACGGATTGCAAAAATTCTAGGTGCAAAACCGACCGAAATTATTTTTGTAAGCGGCAGCACCGAAGCCGCCAATATCGCCATACAGGGAATTGCCAAAAAGTTTCCGCAGGGCCGTGTGCTGGCGGCGGCTACCGAGCATGAGTCGGTTCTAAATTGCGTGGAGGCATTGGGTGAGCGCGGTGGATTACTGCCAGTAGAGAGCTCCGGGTTGGTTAGTGTAGACAAACTGGCAGAGGCTATCAGCGACTCCGTGGTGTTGGTGGCAATCGCATACGCTAATAACGAAATCGGCACCATTCAACCGCTCACGAAAATCGCCCAAGTTATCGAACGTATTCGTATGCAGCGTAGCAAACAGGGAATTAAACTGCCCCTCTATCTATACTCTGACGCCGCCCAGGCCGGTGAGCTAAGCCTGCAGGTGAGCCGCCTGGGGGTGGATATTATGAGCATGGGCGGCCAGAAACTGTACGGCCCGCACAATGGATTTTTGTACACCCGCACCGGCACTGAAGTAGCACCGGTTATCTACGGCGGCGGGCAGGAGAGGGGGGTACGCAGCGGCACCGAAGACGTAGCCGCGGCCATTGGCTTAGCCAAGGCACTGGAGCTTGCGCAGAAAGACCGCACAGCTGAGAGCCGCCGGCAAGCACATCTGCGAGACCAACTGATCCGCGAAATTACCACACGAATTCCTGATGTCACCCTAAATGGCACCGGTAAGCAGCGCCTAGCCGGTAACGTGAATATCACGATTAAATGGGCAGATGGCGAAACACTGGTGGCATATCTGGATAAAGAGGGGATAGCGGTAGCCACCGGCTCGGCCTGCACTGCCGCCGAAGAAGACCCCTCGCATGTACTTATGGCTATTGGCCTCACCAAAAAGGAGGCCGAATCTTCCCTGCGAATCACATTAGGCCGACAGACCACCAAAAGCGAGCTGGAATATTTTGTAAAAAAATTAGAAGAAATCGTTCAGCATCTGCGCCAAAGAAGTTAATTCCCCTTCCCTAAACCGGCATTCGAACGACCTCAAGCGAGGGAGCAGGAAGTAATATGTTTGCGAGGACTGCTTGAGGGCTGAAAGCCCGAGTTCCGCAGCAACAGACTCTTCTGCGAGCCGAGTACTGAGCGGAGTGAGCATTCTGGCTCTGTAAGACCAGACCATGCCGCGCGCTTTTTGGGTTACTTTTGTGCGCACAAAAGTAACAAGAGAAATCACAAACGGTATCATAATCTCTACCTTCTCACGCGCTCCAATATTACCTACCACTAATACCCCTGCGGGGCGCGTATAGTTCCACCGCCAAAGCTTAGTAGCCCCTTGGCTGTGCCAGGTTGCGTGCGCTTTGGCCGGCGGAACAATAGAGTATTTGGGGAGAGAAGCGAGTGCCGGTGTTGGGGGTTGGAAAGAAGAATTGTAGCTTGTTAAGGTATAATCTAAGCATGTATGTACTGAGGAGCTTTATCTTCTCCCTCTTAATCCTAGTCGGGTTGGCGGCGGGCCTGTTCCTTAGTATCGGCTATTTTCTTTCTCCACAGGATAAATTAAAAAAAGCCGACGTCATAATTGCCGTCAGCGGCGGCGAAACCGATTCTCGCACCAAAGAGGCCGCCAGCCTCTATAAACAGGGCTACGCGCCCAAATTAATCCTTTCCGGTGCGGCTCAGGATCCTTTGGGCCCCTCAAACGCAGCCGCTATGCGCCAGATCGCTATTAACCTCGGCGTGCCGCCCTCAGCCATCCAGATAGAGGAAGATTCTAGAACCACTGCCGAAAACGCCTTGGCGGTAGCACCGATGGTGCGCCGCTTGCAGGCAAAAACCGTCATTCTGGTAACTTCGCCCTATCACCAGAAGCGGGCTAGCTTGAGCTTTTCTAAAGCACTTGGTAAAAATGTGAAGATAATAAACCACTCCGCTCCTGATAAAAGCTGGCGCAAAGCCCATTGGTGGGCAACAGATTACAGCTACCAGCTAACTTTGAGTGAACTGCAGAAAACACTGTACGTAATGTCGCAGCCAGAGCTTGCGCCCGGCAACCCATGATGGTCGATTTTCTAATAATTATGCTAGTAGTTTACGGGGCTTATTCTAGCTTTCGGCGCGGTTTCTTAAATGTAGCGGCCAGTCTCGGTTCGCTAGTTGCAGGTTTGGCCGCGGCTGCCGCCTTTTACAAACCGGTGGGGCAGTTCATGGCGGTGCAGTTTAATATGTTGTCTTCAATCGCCAACATTACAGCCTACATTGGCCTGCTGCTGGCAGTGCAGTTCACCACGCTCATGATCGCGCGATATTTGTTTGGCAAAGTGTCGGAACAGCACTTAATGTCGCTCTTCAATCGCGCAGGCGGATCGGCGCTGGGTATTGCCCAAATGCTGGTGTTTACCGCCGTTGGCCTTTCGGTATTTATGAATCTGCCGGCTTCGGCTGCTACCAAGCAGGCGGTTACTGATTCCAGGTTAGCCCAGCCGCTGGTTAAGCTCGGCAATAGCCTGCAATCCTTCCTGAACGCGGCGCCTAGCGGAGACTTTCAGCAGACCCTAAACCTCCTGACGGTTAAACCTGATAGCAAGGAATCTGTAGAGCTCGGCTTTACCACCACCGATGTATCTGTAAACGAGGCGGCCGAGCGCGAAATGCTGCATATGGTAAACAGAGAGCGTTTGGGTCGAGGACTTCCGGCGCTGAAGGTGAACGAGACGGCTAAAGGAGTAGCTAGGGCCCACAGTCGGGATATGTTCGCCAGAGGCTACTTCAGTCACGTTAATCCGGACGGACTCGACCCGTTCGACAGGATGAAGAATGGGGGTGTAACATTCCAGGCGGCAGGGGAGAATCTTGCTTTGGCACCCACCCTAGAGCTAGCTCACAGGGGGCTGATGGATTCTCCTGGACATAAGGCGAACATTCTCAGCCCTGATTTCGGCAAGGTGGGGATAGGTATTATAGACGGTGGCCCGCGCGGGCTCATGATAACGCAGAATTTCACTGACTGACGAATTAAACTAGGGCGTGAAAAGTGGCCTGCAATCACGGAATTGAGGTGATTACAGGCAAAATCCGAATCGACAGATAGCAACAGATAGGGATTGGGTTATAGCTGAAAGGCACTAAAAAGCCGATAAAACGGCCGTTTTGGCCCATATCTGTAAAAGGGGTTATGGTGGGCTCCAACAGATACGATGCATAGGTGCTGAGTAGCCAATACATAGGTATTTACTGGTCATTTTGAGGGCTGATTCTTGCTATGCCTATGTGCTGAGTAGGCTTTGCATAGGGGGCTTGGAGAGGCGATGCGGACATGCTTTTTGCCCCCAAAATAGTGAGGCTGTGAAAAGCCGCCAAAATAAGCGTGCAAATAAGCGTAAGAGGATTGCTTTGTATAGAGAAAATTGGTACGATAATAGTGCTTAAGCTTAATGCAGAAACGCATGCAAAAAAGACTGTGTGAGAGAGTACAGCCTAATATTGGTTTTAGCCAACCTATTACAGGTGGGCTATATCTGTTTCAAGGGGAGGGATTATGGCACTAGAACCACAACTGCCGGTCTCTCCCTTGGGGCCCACTCCAGTTGGGGGGCAGCCGGTCCCACCTGGAAAGCCGGCTAACGGCCAGAATGGAGCGGCTGACGGCTTAAAGCCCGCCAATAAGGGTAAAGCCGGGAAAGTCACTAAAGCCGAGGCCAAATCGGCTCCAAAGGGCTCAGGGGGTGAATCTGTGCCCGGTGCCGTCTCTAAGGAGAAGGATTTGGTACCGATCGGCCAAGCGGCTGAAGTATTGGGTGTATCTGTAGATACAGTGCGCCGCTGGGATAAAGCCGGAGTTCTGCACTCTAGCCGTCCAGATGGCAAAAACCGCTACTTCAGTATCGACGAGCTGGAAAAGCTCAAATTCTCCCAGCCGCTGACTATTTCTGAGGTTTCGGAGCAGTTGGGCATTTCCGCCTCAACCTTGAGGCGCCTAGAGGAAAAGGGAATGATCAAACCCGAGCGCAACGAGCGTGGGGAGCGCCTCTACGACCGTAAATCCCTACAGAGCTTTTTGAACTCCGATTATTTTATGCGCACCAAAGAAGTAGAGGAGGAGATTCTGCGCCCCCTCTCGGGCCCCGAGGCGCAAAATGGCGGTAACGGCAAAAAGACGATTCACGATCCCGTCGCCCATGCGCTTATAGGCGAACACCATACCGCTATCCACAAACTACACAGGTTTCGCAAGGTTAGCATTACCGCTGCAAGCGTACTGGCCGGAATTTTCCTGACGCTTATTACTATTATTACGCTTCTCTTTATACTTTTTCCTGATAGTACGGCCAAAACTCTCGGCTACTTTAAGAAAAGTCCGGCTTCGAAGAAATTCGTATTCCAAACCCCTAATTCCTTCCTGGCTCGGCAGCTTAAGCCCTTCAGTCAGACATCACTGAACGTACTAGAGAAGATCAACCCAGAGCTGCGTAATAGGGTAGCGCCGTTTCCTCGCATCCCAGATGTGAATGATGTGTTTGCTCCCGATGGAGAGGGTAATATTACCAGCCTGTACACATTCACGATTCCCGACACGTCTTATCTTAGAATCCCCGACACGGGTTTGGTGCAGAACCTGAACTCCGATCTCCTACGCGGTAAAGTGCCGGGTTGTGAAAAGGGTAATTTGGCAATTGTCGGTGTCTGTGCTCCGGGGCCAGGCGGTACGACCGCTGTTCAGTTGCAGCCTAGCGGGGGAGGCGGTACTACCATCCTGACCACTACGACTGATTCAGGTGGCGGCGGCAGTGGCGATATTACGACCGTGAATGCCGGCACAGGCTTGGCAGGCGGGGGTGACACCGGGGATGTAACCCTGAATGTCGGGGTTGGCGATGGCCTGAGTGCTGGGGCTGACACGATTGGATTGAACCTGCAGAGCGGTTCAGGGCTGCAGACCAGCATTAGTGGACTTTCGCTTATTCGAAGTTGTGCAAATACCGAAATCCTCAAGTGGAACGGCTTGGCTTGGGCGTGTGCGACAGATGGTGGCGGTAGTTTTTCTAGCTTCAGCTTAGCCGGAGACAGCGGCGCCCCTGAGTCCATCAATGATGGCAACACCCTGACTGTAGCCGGCGGGGCAGGGCTAACCTCTGCAGTGAGTGCGACAGATACAGTAACTCTTAACATCGGCGCCGGTAACGGTATAACAGCTAGCGCCAACGATATTGCCGTAGCCGTCCAGGCAAACAAAGGCCTAGAGGTAGATAGCAACGGAGTCAGTTTAATAGATTGTGCTACTAGCCAGGTACTTAAATACAACGCCTCCAACCAATGGGTCTGTGCTACCGATGACAATACCAGTAACAACACCTTTAGTGATGCGCTATTTAGACTTTTTGATGACGCCGACCTAACCAAGCAAATCGCCTTTGAAGCCTCAGGCATCAGCCCAGGCACCACCCGCACCTTCACGGCACCGAATGTTAACGGCACCCTCATAACTACCGGCAACCTTACCGACATCACAACTGTAGGCACAGTCACCAGCGGAACCTGGCAGGGCGGCACTATTGCTGTCCAATACGGCGGCACCGGAGCCACCAACTTTATCTCAAATGGCTTGTTGTATGGGAATGGATCTGGAGCGCTACAATCTACAGCTGCTGGCACTAGCGGGCAGCTGGTTGTGGCTAACGCTAGCGGTGTACCAACCTTCGTAACACTGGGAGGTGATGCAACCCTAGCTAGCTCAGGGGCTCTGACTCTAGCCAATACGGCAGTTAGCCCTGGCACCTACGGCAGCGCTACCCAGGTAGGGCAATACACAGTTGATTCAAAAGGCCGTCTGACTTTTGCCGGCAACGTAACAATATCTGGAACCACACCAGGCGGCGCGGCCGGCGGTGACTTAAGTGGCACTTATCCCAACCCAACGGTCGCCAAAATTAATGGGGCAACACTAGGCAGTACTACTGCAACGTCTGGCAATTTGCTGGTAGGTGATGGTTCTCAGTGGAACAGCACTAGTTTGTCAGGTGACGTCTCGATAAACAGCGTAGGACTAACTACCATCCAGCCAAACTCAGTGGCGCTGGGAGCGGATACTGCAGGTGACTATACAGCTAACATCACAGCCGGCAACGGTATTTCTACAACCGGTGCGGGATCAGGTGAAAATATTAGCCATAGCTTAAGTGTTAACTTGTTGACCAGTGCAGATGGCACTGGCGGGACATCAAGCAACTCCGGACTTGAGTTCCAGGGTGGCTCCAATAACCAGCTGACTTTGCTTCAGGGCTGTGTTAACAATGAAATTCTAAAATGGGATAACACCAACAATATTTGGCAATGTGGTTCTGATTTGGGCGGAAGCGTAAGCATTGAAGAAAATGATATTTCTGTGGCTCCAAGTGCTTCGACGATCGACTTCTTTGGGTCGGATTTTGACGTAAATCAATCTCCCGCTGGCGAGGCAAACATAGTAATTGACTACGTGAATTCTCTAATTACACGCAAGAACCAAAACGAAACAATTTCTGGTTCATGGACCTTTTCGTCTGCGACACCTATCACATTCTCCAATGGTGCGCCGTTTGTCGCAATTAGCAATGGCGGATCACTCACTATTACCGACGGAGCAAATAATTTACTTACAATTTCAGACGCCGGTACTATTGGCAACGTTACAATTTCTGGCGACCTGACTGCGTCTGGTGGCGATTTGTTTTTTGGCACCAGCGAGAGTCTTTCTAGTAACACTGACGGCACAATTACCTTTGGGCGAAACGACTCAGGTACGGTGACTCTGACAGCTAAAGATGATGATTCCAACGCCGCGCTTACCATTATGCCCGGCGGTGCGGCCGGCTTGACATTAGGCGGTGGACTTACAACAAGTCTCGTAGTAAACACTGACGGGCTGGGGGATACGGAAGTTGTTCTGCCTAATGGCTCAATTAGTTCAAGCGAAATACTCGATGGTACAATCGGTACTTCGGATTTGAATTCGCTCGACGCGCCGGGGGACGAAGAGTGTCTAAGTTTTGAATCTAGTTCCTCCCAATTCGAATGGCAAACCTGCGGTGGCGGTGGCGGTGGCGGTGGTAGTACTGTTTGGTCCGATTTGACAAACCCAAACAACAACTTAGGGTTAAATCACTCAGAGTATGCAACACTCTTTACCTGGGATACTGCAGCAACTGCAGCAGCTTTTAATGGTTTTACCTTCGCGCTTACCAATGATGCTACGACCGACAATAATTCACAGAGGCTGGTACAGATCCAGAACAACAACGTTGTCGGCGGCGGTGCCACCGAAACTTTACTCCGGCTTGATCATGCCGATGCTGACTCTACTCTTACTCAGGGGATATTAGTCACCAGCTCTGGCGGCAATCCAGTTACTACAGCCTTTGATGCTTCTGATGCCTCGATTGTAAACGCTCTTTCTATCGGGCCGAACCGTATATTAGGAACCACTGGTACGATAGATTTTGATAACTTTGATGTTGACGCCAATGGCACCGTAACTATTTCCGCCGCCCAGGCCTACACCGGTATAGATTCGGTCTTCTTAAAATCCGGCGGGGGCGGGGATCTAGTCCTTGATTCCAGCTCAAACGAAGTCCGCTTTACAGACGGCGATGTTATTCATATAGGCGGTGTTAATAATGACGCATTAACTTACAATGCCTTAACTAACTCCGGCGGCGCAGCCTCGAACGCTGCTATTAGCTCTGACAATGACCTATATATCCAGGGAGATCTGGAAGTCGATGGCACCACCGTTGATCTTACACCCGTTACTTTGCTTAACTGCACCGACTGTATCGACTGGGATGACATCTCTGATGCCATGGCCCTAGACGCCCCAACTACCTCAAGCCTAGGTGCTCATAACTTCACCTGGGCACTTAATGGTGCTGGCAATTATGTCACCAACCTCTCATCAACAGGCGACTTCATTGTGCAGGATGCCGGCGTCGAGTTCCTCAACATCAGCGACACCGGAGCCTACACCTACACCCTAGACTCAACTGACAACCCAGCCTACACCATTACTAATAATGGCTCAGGTGCTATTACTACCACGGCGGCCGGCAGCGGGAATATTGTGAATAATCTCTCTTCCACCGGCGACTTCATTGTGCAGGATGCCGGCACTCCGTTCGTGCAGTTCCTGGATGACGGCACCATAACCCTGGGTAAGGCAGCAGCCGCCAGCACGATTAACATCGGGGTGGGCTCGGCTGCCGACACGATCCACATTGGCGATGGCGGTACCACGGCCGACGTCATAACTATAGGTAACAATGTAGCCGGCACGACCTTGTCACTTGATGCCGGTTCAGGCGCAAGCTCACTGCAGATCGGCAACTCTACGACCGCTCATGACATCCGCATTGGCAATGGCGGCACTTCAACCCAGACAATTATCATGGGCTCAACATCTGCCGCCTCAGCTACCACCATCAATGCTGGTTCAGGAGACATTACTCTAAATGCCGACTCCGGTGCCGGCAACATCATCTTCGGCGACACAGATACTTTTGCCATCGGCGGCGTAGCTGCTGGACTGGCCTACAACGCTATCTCTAACGCCGGTGGCGCTGCCTCCCATACGGCTGCCGGGGAGGTGACTGCCGACAATGACCTCTACCTTCAGGATGACCTCGAAGTCGACGGCTCGCTTTTCCTGGATGGAGCATTAATCGATGCAGCGCCTGTAACAACCTTTAATTGCACCGACTGTATCGACTGGGATGACATATCAAATGCGATGGCCTTGGATGAAGTGACTAGCTCGAGCTTAGGGGCTAATACATTCACCTGGATACTTAATGGTGCGGGTAACTATGTCACCAACCTCTCATCAACAGGCGACTTCATCATGCAAGATGCTGGCGTCGAGTTCCTCAACATCAGCGACACCGGAGCCTACGCCTACACCCTAGACTCAACTGACAACCCAGCCTACACCATTACGAATAATGGCACGAGTAATATTACGTTTACTCAAAACTCATCTGGCGATTTTGTAATTAATCAAGCCGCTGGATCGAATACCCAAATTACCGCTTCGGCCGCTCCCACTGTAGACATGGTGGTAATTTCTAACTCCGGCCAAGCCGCTGCCACTAGTGGCGTAGACGGACTCTACATTTCCCACGCCTCTTCCAATGCCAGTGGAGACGTATTACACCTCACCCCTAGCTTCGCTGGCGGCGCTACTGACGCTTTAACCTACAACATTATTGAGACCGATGCCTTTAGCCCAACAAATGCGGCTGGGACTGATACCATAAACGGGCTTAAGATTGGTGCTCTCACCGAAGGTGCTGATGCAGCTCGGCTGACATCCACAGCGATTAATATAGGTGGCGGCTGGGACGTCGGCCTTAGCTTCGCCCCAAGTACAGGCATAGATATTCGGTTGCAAAACGGCGAAACCATTAGCAATGTCAGCGATGGCACGCTTTTGTTCAGTGCCCCGACCACTCAAACCTCAGGGCTAATGCTTGTAGGCAACGGTTCTGGCAGTGACTACTTAAGCTTTACTGAAGAGGCCGGTAACCCAGCCGGTTGTGCCCTCGGCGAGTTCCGCATCTGGGCTAACGCTACCGAAAACCTGCTAAAGAAATGTCAGAATGGCGCGCTATCTGACCTTGACGCGGCCGGTGCCTGGAACCAGCTGACGGCTCCAACTGGCAACCTAGTGCTTGATCACCAGGCATTTACTACGCTGTTCAATTGGAGCACTGCTACTACCCAAAACCCTTGGACATTTACGATGGATGCCCTTACTAGTGGTACGGGTGTGACTTTGTCTCAAACTGCCCAGACGTCAGGCACTGGCTTGTCTATAACTGGTGGAGGCGCAAACTTACTGGCAGCCGGTGAGCTGGTAGACCTAATTATGGGCGCCGCTACAGTTGGCAGCGGCTTGAACATCACTACCACCGGTGCATATACCGGTACCGGCCTAGAAACTATAACTGCCAACTCCATTACCTCTGGTACGGGACTATTAGTGACCAGTAGTTCGGCTGCATTCACGGGCAAGATGGTAGACATAATGATGAGCGGTAACAATGCTGCTAACACCGGCACAGGTCTTAGGATTTCCTCGACTGGCGCCAATAACGCCGGGACTCTCGCGATGATCACCAATCTCGGTACCGGCCTCTCACTGCGTATCAATGACCAAACTGGCGATGCAGACACCACGCCGACTGTCTTTGACAGCTCAGGAAGGCTTATTATGGGAGCAACTGCGGGGCAAGGGATACGATTCGGTCAACAGCAAGAGCTTGTATCCGCGGGTGGAACTAACAACTATGGTGGATTAACTATTAGTCACTACTCCACCGCTAACGAACAAGGTCTCCTCGACTTTAATCGCAGCAAGTCAGATACTTTGGGTACACAGACAGCAGTCGTGGCCAATGACAACCTTGGGGCCATCAGCTTCAGGGGAAGTGGTGGTTCCGGGTTCCATACCGGAGCATATATCTTGGGCCAAGCTGATGGAACATTCACCAGTACGAGCGCACCCGGCCGTTTATCATTCTATACTGTAGCAGCTGGTGGTCTTTCAGACACAGAGAGAATGCGTATCGCTAGTAACGGCGCTTTTACTATGAATGTAAACGGCTCATTAACAATTAATAACCTTGGCACCGATGCATCAGCCACCAATGCCGTTGTCTGCCAGATCAGCACATCGGGTTCAGGCCGTATAGTGAGCGCCGGAAGCACCACTTCTTGCACGGTGTCATCTGAGCGCTACAAGCACAACATAGAGAACCTTAGCGCTTCTGAAAGCGGGCTTGATATAGTTAATGCCTTAAGGCCAGTAAGCTATGAGTTTAACGAAAACAATAAATCTTCGATTGGTTTTATAGCTGAAGAAGTTGCTGAAATAGATCCTCGTCTGGTTTTTTATGAGCCAGACAACCCTAGCCTAATTCGCGGAATCGACTATATATTTATTACGGCACATCTAGCACTGGCAATACAAGAATTAGACAACAAGGTGGATGCCAATGCACTACTGGCTTCCGACGGGCTGCAAAGTCTAGATGAGAAATATACACAAAAACTTGCTGGGGTAGATACGCAGATAACCGGGCTGGATTCACGGATTGCTGAGCTTGAGGCTAAATCATCAAGCTCAACCGAATCGCAAACATCTGCGAGCTTTACCGGCGAAGTAAGTGCGGATATCTTAAGGGCAAATCAAGTAATTGGAGCCGACCTGGGAGAAAAGTACTTTGCCAGCGATAAATCTATTACCACTGGCGATGTGGTCTCCATAGATACTGCCGACCCAGACAAGGTCGTTAAATCCCAGACTCAGTACGATACAAACTTAGTCGGTGTGGTTACCAGCGCGCCTAACTTGGTAATAAGTGAGGGCAGGGAGGCCAGCGGCCAGGAAACGATTGTGGCCATTAGCGGTAAGGTGCCGGTAAAGGTCAGCACAGAGAACGGCCCGGTAGCGGCCGGCGATCCGCTTACGTCCTCTTCCACCCCCGGTGTAGCTATGCGGGCTACTAAGCAGGGTGCCATCATCGGCCGGGCGGCTATGCCGTTCAGCGGTACCGGTGTGGGTAGTACGCTGGCCATTGTGGGCGGCGGCTACAGCAATGGCGCTATTGGCGAGGACTTAACCTCCATCACCAACCGGATAGAAGAGCTAGAGAGTAAGGTAGAGGGCTTAAGTGGTGCCAAGGAGTCTGATACATCGGGCGCCAGCTCAACCGAAACCGACCTGCAGAGTCTGAACGCGCAATCACTAACAGTAGCAATGGACCTTAGTGTAGGCGGCGGGCTGACCGTGAACGGCCCGGCCAGGTTCAAGGGCGAAAGCTTCTTTGAAAAGATAGCCACCTTCTTCGGCAATGTCCTATTTAACGCCGATGTGGAGTTTGCGGGCCGGCCCACGTTTAACAGTGATACCGCAGGATTCGCCGTGATTAAAGCCGGTGAGCAGAAAGTAACCGTGAAGTTCGATAGGCAGTACGCCGTAACCCCGGCTATTTCGGTGAATATCGGCGGCGGGCAGTTTAGCGAATACTCTTACACCAACATAACGCCGAATGGGTTCGACATTGTACTTAAGCAGCCAGCAGCCGATAATATGCAGTTCTCGTGGATCGCGCTAGGTGTGAATAACGCCAAAACCAGCATTAACCAACCCTAATCAGGCATAACCAAACTTGGATTTGACCAGCATAAGGGGCTTGGATATACTGGGTAGGTAATAAGTAATTATGTGAGGGAGATACATGAATCAGTTCGGCACAGGTCCTGCCCCGGCACAGCCACCCAGCTCATTTCAAAATCTTAAATTAGAAGAGTCGAGCAGATGGAAGAAATGGGCGATTATTGGCGCCATTGCAGTACTGCTAGCGCTAAGCGGCTTCTTGTATTATCAGAACGTGCAAGCTCAGGCCAAGCTGAAGAAACTCGGTAACCCGCAGCAGGCCAGCAAGGAAGAAGCACAGAGCCTAATAAAAAAGGTGGGCGCCATTGTTGCTCTTCCTGGCGATGAGGAGCCTACTGTAGCTACTGTGGTAGATGCCAGTAAGCTCAAGAGCCAACCCTTCTTTGCTAACGCCCAGAACGGCGACAAGGTGCTTTTGTACACCAAGGCCAAAAAGGCTTATCTGTATCGCCCTACCAGCAACAAGCTGATTGAAGTTGCTACACTTAACATCAATAAAGAAACCCAAACTCAAACACCCGCCCCAGCAAAAAGATAAATAAAAGCTTATTAAAAAGCCCCTCCCGGGGCTTTTTTGATTCCCCATAATAATTTGCTTCTTTGGGGAAGAAGAGATTATATTATCTTGTTATGAAAAAGGTCTATGTCGGTTTAAGTGGCGGGGTGGATAGCTCCGTAACGGCCGCTCTTTTGCAGAAAGAGGGCTATAGCGTGGTGGGCGCGCATATGAAGAACTGGACACAAGTTTTGCCTGGAGCCGAGTGCCCGTGGAAGGAAGACTTAGCCGATGCCCGCGCCGTGGCCGCTGCGCTCAATATTCCATTCAAAGTCTTTGACTTTCAAAAGGAATACAAACAGAAGGTGGTTGATTACATGGTAGAGGAGTACAAGCAAGGGCTTACCCCGAATCCGGATGTAATGTGCAACCAAGAGATTAAGTTCCAGCTGTTTCTACAGGCCGCATTGGCCGACGGAGCCGACGGAATCGCTACCGGCCATTATGCCAAGACGGCCAGGGGCAAACTGTACAAAGCGGCCGATGAGGGTAAAGACCAGACCTACTTTTTGTACCGCGTAACCAGCCAGGCCTTGGCCAAAAGTTTAATGCCAATCGGCGCCTACCCAAAGAGTGAGGTGCGCAAACTGGCAGAAAAGTTCGGCTTACCAAATGCTGGCAAAAAAGATTCCCAGGGTATCTGCTTTATCGGCCCGGTGGGCATGAAGGCTTTTTTGCAGCAGTATGTAGAGGCCGAGCCGGGGGATATTAAGACTTGCGATGGCAAAGTAATTGGTGCTCACGATGGGGCCATATTCTACACTATTGGCCAACGCCACGGTTTGGGTGTGGGCGGCGGCAAGCCATACTTTGTAACCGGCAAAGATATGAAAAAGAATGAGGTGTATGTAACAGATAATCCTGATGATTTGGAACTGCAGAGTAGGGTGATCCGGATTACGAACGCGCATTGGATTAACGAGCCGCCGAAAGACGGTAAGGAGTATCAGGTACGCCTGCGCCATCGCGGTGAATTAGTGGATTGTGAAGTTAATGGCGATACAATCAAGTTCGCTAAACCGCAGCGGGCTATCGCTGCCGGCCAATCGGCCGTTATCTACGATGGCGATTTAGTTTTAGGCGGTGGCATAATTACCGCTGCCTAAGGTAGAATAATGCCTATGACAACGAATGAGATCCGCAAGAAGTTTCTGGAATTCTTTAAATCAAAAGATCATGAAATAATTCCCTCGGCTCCGGTTTACCTGGAGAATGACCCCACCGTACTGTTTACCACCGCCGGTATGCAGCCGCTGGTGCCGTATTTGCTTGGCGCCGCGCACCCTAAGGGCAAGCGCTTAGCTAACAGCCAAAAATGCATCCGTACCGTAGATATCGAGGATGTGGGGGATAACCGTCACCTGACAATGTTCGAGATGCTGGGCAATTGGAGCCTGGGCGATTACTTTAAAAACGAATCGATTGCCTGGAGCATGGAATTTTTGGTAGATAAAAAGTGGCTGGCGCTCGACCCAACCCGGCTCTACATTACGGTTTATGAGGGCGGGGCGCAGGTGCCGAAAGATGATGAATCTATAAAAATCTGGCAGAACGAGTTCAAAAAACTGGGAATAGAGGCCAAAGAAGGTGAGCGCATTATGGCTCTGGGCAAAAAAGACAATTGGTGGGAGATTACCGGCGCCGAAACCAGCCCGGCCGGTCCGGATACGGAAATTTTCTACTATATTGGCGAAGAGAAGCAGCCGAAATTCGATCCATTTAGCGACCAGTTCATAGAAATTTGGAATAACGTCTTTATGCAGTATCAGCGCGAGACAGGCGGGGAGTATACTCCGCTTAAAACCAAGAGCGTGGATACCGGTATGGGCCTCGAGCGCACAGCCGCCATGATACAGGGAGTTGATTCCGTATTTAAAACCGACCAACTGGCAGCCATTACCCATAAGGTGTTCGAGGTAGCAGACCGTGAGTTTGAGCAGGTCTACCACGAGATAGATAGCGATCTTGGCCGCGCCGGGAGGATTATTACCGATCACTTGCGCAGTGCCGTATTTATGGCAGCTGATGGTCTAGCTCCCTCCAACATCGGACGGGGGTATGTCATGCGCCGGCTTACGCGCCGCGCCATCAGGCAAGGCTTGGTGTTGGGCATCCGCGTTGACCTGTGCGAAAACGTGGTGCCGACCATAATAGATCTCTACAAACAGGCCTACCCCGAGCTCGAGAAAAACCGGAATCAAATTTTGGATGTTTTGAGCCGGGAAGAGAGCCAGTTTCGCCAGACTCTAGAGAGGGGAGTGAGAGAGTTTACCAAAATCGCGAAAGATAAACTCACAGGCGAAATCGTCTTTACTCTCTTTGATACCTACGGTTTTCCGCCAGAGCTTAGTATTGAAGATGCCAAGACCTTAAAGATCCCAATCGACCCGGCGTGGGATGAAGATTTTCAGCGCTTAATGAACCAGCAGCGTGAGCGTTCGCGTACGGCCGGGGCGGGGGAGTTTAAAGGGGGATTGGCCGACCATGAATCAGGTACAATCCGCCACCACACCGCCACCCACCTGATGTACGAGGCATTGCGGCGGGTACTGGGCGAACACGTGGTGCAGCGCGGCTCGAACGTGAATAGCGACAGGCTACGGTTCGATTTTTCTCATTCTGAAAAGATGACCGATGAGCAGAAGAGGGAGGTGGAGCGGATAGTAAACGAGCAGATTCAGGCCAACCTGCCAGTGAGCATGAATGAGCATCCTACCAAAGAGGCGTTTAAGCTTGGGGCTAAAGGGGCCTTTGGCGATAAGTATGGCGAGACGGTGAGAGTTTATACAATTGGTAAGCCTGGCCAAAAGCCATACAGCGTGGAAATCTGCGGCGGACCGCACGTGGAGCGCACGGGGGAGATAGGCCAATTTAAAATCACAAAAGAAGAATCTTCCAGCGCAGGCGTGCGCCGTATAAAAGCAACAGTTAAGTGAACGAGTGGCAAAGAGCTTACGATAGCAGGCAGTTCTATATAAACACCGCTAACCCAAGCGTAGTTGTGCGGGCTATTGAGCCTGGTTTACTACCTGAATCCAGAGTGGCAGATCTAGGCTGCGGGGGCGGACGCAATGCAATCCACCTGGCTGGTTTAGGTCACAAGGTAGACGCCGTGGACCTGGCTGATTTGAGCTGGGTATCAGCCATAACAGATCCTGAAGTGAAATCCCGGATTAATTTTGTGAAATCCGATGTGAGCGACTTTGAACTTAAATCAGATTCATACCATGCGATCCTAATGACCCGCCTCATTCAGTATCTAGATAAATCACTATTGCAAAAATTACTAGCGAAATCGTTTAAAGCGCTGAAGCCCGGAGGGGTTTTAGTGATCGGCTATACCGCGGGCGGCGGTGTTCATAAAATGTCTGAATACATTTTTGATAAATACTCATATAAATCAGAAGATATCAGGAAGATGCTGACCAACATAGGCTTTGTCATCCGGTCGTTTAAAAAGGGTTCGGCTGTTTCTAAATACGTACCCCATATAGTCAAAATTGAAGCTTACGACATTATTGCAGAAAAGCTATAAAAGAAAATCCCGCCCTTTGGCAGAACGGGATTTTCTGCAAAGGGCGGGTTAGAAGCCGGCTGCCCGGTTGGAGCTCATGAGGTAGCTCAGGTCTTCGCCATGGACTACTCTCTTTTTCCGCGGACCGGTGATCCGCTGCCGTGGTGGCTGCGGGGGGTCTGGACTGAAGGAGCGAACCTCGCCCACCGTTGCCAGTGCCGGCCGAACCTTATGCGGCCGGGTCTTGGGCGGATGCTTCTTCTGGTGCCTAGAACCCTCTCTTGCCGCTCGCTTCTGCCGAGGCGGCTTGATTGCCACGATCAAATCCTTTTTGTTCCAGCTGCAGCGAAGCCTTCCTTGCTTGCTCAGATGGCGCAGGCGGTGAACCATCAGGCTCACTTCCTTAACTGTGGGTTCTCTGTCCAGAACGAGTTCGCATAGCCTCCGAACGCAGCGGTGCCTGGCGTCTCTGAGTTCTCGCTGGCACCGGCGAACGGTACGCACTATCTCATCATCTGAGATACGTACATCGGTTACGGTCGCTTCAGCTGTCAACTTCCCTCCTCCAGGATGGGGATAGAATGGATGAATAATTACAAAATATGACAAAAATGTCAATGTTTAGTGACGGAAATTTGGTGAATCACACCTTTATTTATAAAAACGAAAAAAACTCTTGCCAAAGCATAAGCGTTTCTGATACTTTTAAAGTAACCTTTAGAACAAAAACAAATAAGAGGGGAAAAACAAAATGATTAACGATCATGCAGACAGCGGGTCTGCTGTTCTGCAGCTGACCATCGGGTTGCTTTTTGCAGCCATCATCACAGTTGCAGTCTACATCGTGCAGCATCCGCCCGGACAGCTGACGGTGCAGGGGTCAAACGCCCAGAGCGTTTCCACAGCCCAAGTCTCACAGTAGTAAAAAATTCGCCTCCAAAACAGAGGCGATTTTTTTATTTTTAAAAAGCAAGAACCCCGCCTAGGGCAAGTGTTCTTGCTTTAAGTGGGGTTGGGTCAAGCGCTGTGCACTAGCCGCAGATTTCCACGGCGGCGCTTTTTGCGGCTCTTGATGTCGGTCCAGAAAAGACTTTCTTCGTTGAGCCGGCGGGTGTCGGGCGGGAGTGTTTCCTCCAGCTCATCCCAACAGAACGAGCCTCCAACGCAGTCGTAATATTGAATCACAACTGTTCTAGTACCAAATGGCATAGCCAGAATGGCTAGTATCTGGTGGGTTAAAAGCTGTACTTCATGGCGCGAACAGAGCTCATCAAGTATCACTTCTGCTGTCGTACCCTCCTCGCAAGTCGCCAGTTGGTAGTACACAAGCTTCTGTATCTCCTTCAACTGGCCAGCTACCAATTCCTCGTCTTCATTGGTGAGCATCTTGCCGACGATCCGGAATGCGAATCGTTGTGGGTCACATGAGTCATAGCAGTGCTGAACTCTTGTGAGCAAGTCCTGGTTGATGATCATATCCTCTCCAAAGGGTACGCGGGACAAAACCGATAAGGGGTATTTAAGCACAAAAGGTTTAAATTGTCAATTCCAAAATGGGCCAATCTGCTTATGGTAATCGGAGCTGGTTAAGGTTAAAATAAGAGAGTGAATGTGCTAAAAAAGGGCATATGGCTTTAAAATTTATTGAAAAATTTAAAAAGGGCGGTCAAGCCGCGCAATATCTGGTAGCACTAGATATCGGCACCGAATTCGTCAAGGCGCTGGTTGGCCAGGTTGTCGGCGATCCGGGCGGTAATCAAACTGTAGAAATACTCGGTGTAGGACGGCAGCGCCAGAGGCTGACCGATATGCAGTCTGGTGCCGTCACAGATATTGCCGGCGTGGTAGATAATTGCGACGCTGCCCTGAAAGCAGCCGAAAAGATGAGTGGGGTAGTGGCCCGCGATGCGGTGGTGGGAATTGCCGGGGAACTTGTAAAGGGCACCTCTACCACAGTCAGATACAAGCGGACGAACCCCACCGATCGTATAGAAATGCTCGAGCTGCGCAAAATCTTAGATCGCGTACAGGTGAAAGCATACGACAAGGCCAAAGAGAATTTGGCTTGGGAAACCGGCCAGCAGGACATAGATGTGAAGATGGTGAATACCGCAATTGTAGATGTGCAGATTGATGGCTATCGGGTTACCAATCCGATTGGGTTCCAGGGGAGAGATGTAACGATTCAGCTTTTTAACGCCTTTGCGCCCATGGTGCACATTGGCGCACTACAGAGCGTGGCTAATAATCTAGATCTGAACCTCATCAATATCGCGGCCGAGCCGTTTGCTGTAGCTAAATCGGTAGGAGATGATCAATCGGCGGATTTCAGCGCCATATTCATAGATATCGGCGGCGGCACTACAGATATAGCCGTGGTAAATAATGGTGGCGTAGAGGGCACTAAAATGTTTGCTATTGGTGGCCGTTCGTTTACCAAGCGTATTGCCCAGATTGCTGGAGTCAGCTTTGAGAAAGCCGAGCAGATGAAACTGGAGTATTCGGCCGGTAAAATGGAGAAGCCGGAGGACCGTAAGGCAGTCGAAGAGGCCGTGAATGCCGACATTAATGTCTGGCTTTCCGGAGTGGAGCTTTCGCTGGCCGAATTCACCCGGCTCGACCACCTGCCGGCTAAAATTCTGCTTTGTGGTGGCGGTACCGGTCTACCCCAAGTGGTACAGGCTTTACAGGGAGAGTGGTACAAACGTCTGCATTTTGCCCGCCAGCCTATCGTGAGCCATATTTCTCCCAAGGAAGTGAATAGGGTAGTAGATAAGACCGGCCAACTGACAAGCCATGCCGATATTACCCCGATGGGACTGGCAAACCTGGGCCTGGATGTAATTAATACCGGTAGCATTACGGAAAGTGTTATGCAAAAATTAAGCAAAACCCTACAGGCATAATGGCAGCAAACAAAGACAACGCAATATACCTGGAAACCGACGAAGACATTACTTCGGCGATAGATAAGCTGCTGCATTTCGACAGTGATACCGTGCAGGTGGTAGCGGCTGGACGCTCCACACTTTTCCAATCTGTCATAAACCAGAAACTGATTAAAAAAGCGGCCGATGATGCCGGCAAGAAGCTGGTACTGGTAACCAACGACAAGCAGGCGAGTAACTTGGCCGGCCGGGTGGGGATACCAGTTGCTTCCAAGGTTGGCGAAGAGCCGCGCATCCCGCCCTCGGCAGCTCCGGTGGGACCAGAAGAGGAGGTAGATGCAGGGGAAGTCGGTACTCCCCCGCCTCCCCCTCCCCCGCCAGTCCACTCAGAGCCGGAACCGCCCGCCGTACACAAGACCCCTCTGGCCGAGCCAGCCGCCACTCCCCTAGCCGCGGCCGCTAAACCGGCTGGTGCTAAGAAGAAGCGCATACCGGATTTTAACCAGCTGCAGAAGCGCACACTGTGGATTATTGCTGGTGTAGTTGCTCTCATTCTTTTACTGGCCGCTAATTACTTTTTGGCTAGCGCAAAGGTAACATTATTCGCCAAAGCTGCTCAGGTGAATGCTAGTTTCAGTTTTACGGCCGATACTAATGCCCAGGAGCCTCATTATGAAGACGGCATTATACCGGCGACTGCTCTGGACGTCTCCAAAACCCTAACGGCCAAAGGACCGGCTACTGGCAAAAAAGATGTGGGTACCAAGGCAAGCGGTTCGGTCAGTATTAAAAACTGTGAGGATTCCAGCTCACGCAGCTTGCCGGCCGGAACCGTAATGACCGCTTCGGGTAAGAACTTCACAACAGACAATGCTGTAACTGTTCCTGGCGGGTCATTTAGCGGCGGTGGCAGCGTCTGTAATTCATCTACTGTTGATGTGAATGTGACAGCCGCCCAAAACGGCGATGATTACAATCTGGGACCCAGGAGCTATACCAGTCCGGCGCTAAACTCTAATTTCAGGATCAGCGGCACTCAAATGCAGGGCGGTACGACCAAAACGATTCAGGTGGTAACCCAAAGTGATATAGATAAGGCCAAAACGGCGGCCTTGGAGAAAGACAAGCCAGGTTCAACCAAGGAGCTTGTTGCTAAAGCCAAGGACAAACGGGTGCTGAATGAATCGATTGAGCAAAAGGTGACCGCGGCCGTTCCTACTCCAGGAGTTGACCAAGAGGGCGCTCAAGTGACTATCAATATGGAGGTCGCCTACACTGCTCTGGCGGTTGATAAAAACCAATTCTCGGAACTGGTCAAAAAGCAGATTCAGAAGCAGATAGGCGACCAGAATGAGATTTATGATGATGGCACGGATACCATTAAGCTGACCAAGAAAGAGGGTGGTAAGTTCGATGCCGCGGTGGAGGCTTACGCCGGGGCGAGGATCGACCGCGGCAGCCTAGCCAAAGAAATGAAAGGCAAGAAGTATGGTGAAGCTGTGGAGCTGGCTGCCCGCCAGCCTGGAGTGGAACGGGCTGAAATTAAGCTCTCTCCGGTCTGGGCCACCAATATGCCGCCGCTGGTTAAGCGGATTAAGATAGAGATTAAGGTCGCAGGCCTAGGTGAAAACAATCAGTAATGGCTAAAGTTCTAGGCATTGATTACGGCTTAAAGCGGGTTGGCCTGGCTTTTGCCGACATGGAAGCCAAATTTCCAGTACCCTTCACTACTCTTTCCAATAATGATGATTTATTCGAGCGCCTCAAGCAAATAGTGGCGTCAGAGGATGTAGATACTGTTGTGGTCGGCCTGCCCAGGAGCCTCGAGGGGGAGGAAACGGCTCAAACAAAGCTGGCGGCCGCCTTTGCCAAAGAGCTGCAGGCTGAACTAGGCGTACCGGTTGAGATGGTCGATGAAGCTGGCACTAGCGAGGCAGCTATAGATCGGCTGGGTGCAAAAAAGGCGCGCGGTAAAGAGAAGGGTTTGGTTGACCAAGAGGCGGCCGTAATTATTTTGGAGGATTATCTGAATGAATATGATACCGCGTAATTATATTATGTTGGCCGGTTCGGTCGTTTTGGGAGCGCTGTTCGGATTTTTCTCTTGGTATCAGTTGAGTCTGAGGCCGATTAAT
Source organism: Candidatus Dormiibacterota bacterium (assembly GCA_035536395.1). Classification (NCBI taxonomy): domain Bacteria; kingdom Bacillati; phylum Candidatus Dormiibacterota; species Candidatus Dormiibacterota bacterium. Next base: position 63,008 of record DATLOE010000018.1, on the reverse strand, counting down.
TTAAATTCTGCTGAATCTAAAACCTATGTGCTCAAAAAAGGTGTAGGTGTGGAGCAGCTTTCTCGGGAACTGAAAACCAAAAAGCTGATTAGAAGCGCCCCGGCCTTTAATATATACGTCACACTGCATGGGTTGCGCAGTCGGCTGCAGGCCGGCAGTTATGAATTCGCAGCCAATGAATCAACCAGAGAAATAGCCAAAAAAATTGCCGAAGGGAGGGTAGCGGTGAACAGAGCAGTATTCCCGGAAGGGACGACGATAATTAAGATGAAGCAGATTTTAGGAGATAAGGGAATTAATCCGGCCGATTTCGATGCCGCACTGGGACAGCCGTACACTTATGATTTTCTAGCATCCAAGCCGGCCGAAGTTTCCTTGGAGGGCTACTTGTTTCCAGACAGTTACGATCTTATTAAACCGGTACAGGCAAAGCTGCTAGTCGCGGAAATGCTCGAAAATTTCGGGGCTAAAATTAAGGAATCTAAGGTAACAGACGGCTGGGCTGCCCAAGGGTTGAATCTCCACCAGGGCCTTACCCTGGCCTCAATCGTTGAGCGCGAAGTACACCAAGAGGAAGACCGTCCGATGGTAGCCCAGTTATACTTGAACCGCTTAAAAAGGGGTATGCCGCTGCAGGCCGATCCAACTGCAGCTTATGCCGGCGAGCTGATTGGCAAAAAACAGCTTGATGTCGGGATTGATTCGCCCTATAACACCTATAAAGTTAACAGTCTGCCGCCCGGGCCTATCTGTAATCCTGGGATCTCTGCAATGCGCGCCGTGGCCAACCCCAAGCCGAATGATTACCTCTACTTTATTTCCGGTAAGGATGGCAAAAATCATTTTGCTAAAACCTTGGCCGAGCACGAGCAGAATATCGCTAAATACCTGAAGTAATACCAGATTAGGGCTTCCTAGCCGCCTTTTTTAAACTGCTTAGAGCATAAGCTTTATATTATTACACCATATTTCGTCAAAAATGTCATTTTTAATTAAAATTACCCTGAAAACTGTCGTTTTTTGGCTCACTAGAGCCAAAAACACCATATTGACAGTCTTTGCCACGCTTGTTACACTACTCGAGTACATTGATAAGCGTAAGGGTTATTACATCAGTTGGTTTTGCTTTTACGTCTATCAATTACCTGTTTGAAATGTCGCACGGAGAGTTAACTTAGGTCGAATCTGTCCCTTTCCGCATATATGTGCGGAAGAAAGACATACAAGCAAGTTAAACCCATTTAAAGTCCGCATAAGCGGATGGGGTGGAGAATAAAATTAGTACTAGAGAAGCTGTTGGTAGCTCACTTCAAACCTTAGGGTTCGGAATCAGGGGTGCCGGATCGACTTCCAAACTAAAATTTCCGCAGGTAGTAAGTCTACCCAAAACTCGAAAAAATCAAAAAACCGCGACCCTCACACCTTTAGGGCGCGTTATTCAAACTTCAATCAAGGCCCTAGCCGGGTTTAAGGCAACTCCCAGGTATGTTTCGCACACCGTTGGGGTTGGCTTAGTGCTGGCCGTAGTGCTCACCGGTTCTACCGGTCAGACTACTCGCCTCAGCCCCCTAGCCAGCCAAGGCGGATACGGCTCCGTATTAGACGAAGCCGCTTCAGCCGATGTGGCTGCAAAGGTTGCCGATCAAACTAATTTACTTGTAGCTTCGGAGGCCACCAGTACCGCTCAGGCCTTGAATTCACAAGCCAGCATTATAACTGCGGGCGATGACACTCTGGCTAACCGCGCAGTGGTAGACACAGCCGGTGTTGTAAGTCGTGACATTAAGACTCACAAGGTAGAGACCGGTGATACTTTGGCCACATTAGCTGCCAAATATAACGTTACGACCGACACTGTTCGCTGGGCTAACGGCTTAAAGGGCGACGAAGCTCTGAAGGTCGGCCAAAAACTGACCATACTGCCTGTCTCGGGCGTGCAGCACAAGCTAGCAGCCGGCGAAACCGCCGATAGCCTGGCAGCCAAGTACCAATCTAATGCGGCTCAGATAATTGCCTTTAATAACGCGGAAGTTACTGGTCTCAAAGCCGGTGATACAGTGGTAATACCTGACGGCGTCATTAATGAGCCTGGTCGGCGCCCGGCAGCAACCCAAGCAGTTGCTTCGGCTTCCACGCCTGCAGGTGGTAAATTTACCATCGGCGGCAATGGCGGCAACTACGCGTACGGTTACTGTACTTACTATGTAGCCATGCGGCGCCCAGTGCCTTCGGGCTGGGGTAACGCTGTCAGCTGGCTCTACAACGCGCGGGCTGGCGGCTACAAAACCGGTTCGGCTCCAGCAGTTGGTGCCATTGCCTGGGGCGGCGGCGGTTACTACGGCCACGTTGCCTACGTAGAGGCAGTCAGCGGTGATTCTGTGACCGTTTCGGAGATGAACTACAACGGTAACTGGAACAGGGTTACTAAGCGGACTGTACCGGCTTCAAGCTTCAAATATATCTATTAATAAAACACATATCTTACGAAAACCGCTCTTAGAAGCGGTTTTCTAGTTATAATAAGGTGATAAGAGTAAACAAGACGTGTTTGCAGATAAAGTCGAAATCGAAATACAGGCCGGTAAAGGCGGTGATGGCCGGGTGAATTTCCGCCATGAAAAGTATCGGGCTATGGGCGGCCCCGATGGCGGCGATGGCGGCCGGGGCGGTAATGTGGTCTTTGAAGCCGATCACAACTTAAACACGCTAGCCGAGTACCGCCGCAAGCGCAAACTAGCAGCTGGCGACGGTCAGCCGGGCGGGTCAAACCGCAAACATGGCAAAGCCGGCGAAGATGTAATTATTAAAGTCCCGCAGGGCACGACTATCTGGGATGGCGATCAGCTTTTGGGGGACCTAGCCCAAGAGGGTATGAGCCAGATCATTGCCCACGGCGGCCGCGGCGGCTTTGGCAATGCTCACTTTACCGCTTCTGCCCGCCAAGCACCCCGGGCAGCAGAATTAGGTGAGCCGGGGGAGCACCGCCAGCTGACTCTGGAACTAAAACTGGTAGCCGATGTCGGTTTAGTGGGCCTGCCGAATGCCGGCAAATCTACCCTGCTTTCGGTTATCTCTAATGCCAAGCCCGAAATTGCCGATTATCCCTTTACGACTTTAATCCCCAATCTGGGGGTAGTCGATTTTCGCAATTACAGCTTTTTAGTAGCCGATATCCCTGGGCTGATAGAAGGCGCCAGCCAGGGCAAGGGCTTGGGCGATGAATTCCTGCGCCATATAGAAAGAACTGCCGTAATTCTGCACTTAATCGATGCCACTTCAGAAGATGTAATAAGTGACTACAAAACGATCATGGGCGAACTCTCGCAGTATAAGATCGACCTTACGGGCAAGCCGCAGCTGGTTATTCTAACCAAAGCCGATGCCGTGGATAAAAAAGAGCTGGAGTCTAAGCAGAAGGCCATAAAAAAGGCCGCGGGCCAAGCGGTATATACGATTTCTGCCCCCGCCCATACCGGGCTGAGTGAGCTGTTGGCCGAAACTGTAAAATTAGTAAAAATTGCCAGAGAGCAGCAAGCAGAGGCCCGTGTTGAAGCCGCCATACCGGTAATAGATGAGGCAACGCAGCCAGACTTGTGGCAGGTGATTTCGGAGGGTGAGGGCTATAGAATTGAAGGCCAGAAGATAGAAAGCTTTGCCACCCGAACCGATTGGAGTAATGATGCCTCCGTGGAGCGCCTGCGCGATATTTTGCGAAAAGTCGGCGTAACCCGTGAGCTTGACCGTCAGGGCATAAACCCGGGCGATATTGTTCATATAGGCCATCATAAATTCACCTGGTAGACGAGTTACCTCTTAAACATTACAATTATGGTAAACCATATAGCATGTGTAATTCGAAAGCAGGTATCGTCAAATGTCCAAGAAAACAAAAATAGCCTCAATACTGGGAGGGTTTTTGGTCAGTGCATCATTATTTTTGACTCCCTCGCCGACATACGCTTTCGGCTTAGGCTGTGAAGGCATAATACAATGCAGTATTATTTATGCCCTTGTCTTCGCTAGCTGGGCGGGTTATCTGATTGGTTTGATTATCTTGCTTTTTATCCTGGCTCGAGTTGGTCAGCGAATCTTTAAGTGGCAGATTAGTATCAAAAGACTTATGATTATCATGCTAGTTGGCGCTTTAGTGTTTACCAGCCTGGCCTTCTTTGCCTACTCAATGATCACCAAGACAATGGGGGGCCAGCGTTTTCAAAATGTAAATCAGCAGAAGTTATCAAAAATAAACTTCCCAGTCTATGAGCCTAAATACTTGCCAGCAGGATACCAGCTTGCTGAAAACAAAGTTAATGATTTCTCGCGGACTATTGAATTCCGTTATTACAACGGATCACCTGGTAAACATCGAAATACTCAAGCGAAAAAAAGAATTGAGATTACAGAAATGGCAAAAACTAAAATTGTGGAAGAAGATGGCAAGTGTTTATTCTCCAATTCTTTTGTAGTAACAACAATTGAGGGCCATCCTAGATGCGAAAAGATCTACAAGGACCCCACGCACTACTGGTATTCGCTTAATGATAGAGATATAGATCGTGGTTACACCAAAGATGATCATATTGGAATCGTAACTAGAGACCAAACCACGATTATTATCACCTATAACGCTATTTCTCGTGCGGAGGTAACAAAAATACTGGATGGGCTAAAGCAGGTCGACCCGAAAGACATAAAATTCTATACCGATTGGCCTGAAGAACCCCCGATCTCATAGGCGAGCTCAGCGAACTCGAATCAAGATTGGCGTAGATACAAGACTTAGGCTCTGCATATTGCAGAGCCTTTTTCTATTCCGGCCAGAAATTCTCTTTATACTCCACATCATCATCTAAGTTTTCGATTTTCTTAGAAATAATCAGCAGTTCAGCCTCTTTGGGCTGACTGTTCCAGATGGAGCGGAAGACATGCGGTGCAATGCGGACCGCCGCCGGGGCTTTAACTTTCTCTATTTTGTCATCTAGCTTGAATTCCAGCTCTCCCGCCAGCACAAACACAACCTCCTCCTGCACCTTGTGCCGGTGGCCGTAGCCGCCCTTGCCACCGCTACCGGTCGGCATCTTTCGGTAGCTCACTGCCACCTGCTCGGTTGCTAGCGGCTTAGACATAAACCGCATTTCGCCCGGCCAGCCCTTCTCCTTAAAGAAGTTTTTGACCTCGCTTAATTTAACTATCGAATAATCGCTCATAATATTCTCGTATAATGTATTTAGTATAGCGTGATTGCCGCACGGGTAAGTTCAAAATAGCGGCTTTTTTATTGTATCTTTCAGAGCCTTATACCATAACCCGTATCCTGCGTCATTGAGATGAAGACCATCTACGGCATACCCATTTATTTCGCTGAGATCAGGATAGCTAAATAAGTCGATATAAGCGACATTGTCATATTCGGTGGCTAGCTTCTTCATACTGCTGCGTAAACGAGAAGAAGAGTTTCCATACCAGGGTCTCGCCGCCAGAGGGAAGAAGCTTGTCTTGCTCAGGTCGCCGGTTGTGAATAGTGCAACTTTGTCCGATCTATTGCTGGCGTAGTCCAAAACCAGCTTGATATTACTTTGCACTTTCCTAAGAGATTTAAACCGAATCAGGTCATTGCCACCGATGTGGATGATTACGAGATTAAACTTACTCTCTGGAAGACTTTCAAGACTTTCCGCTAACTGGTCGCTGCGCAAGCCGTTTATAGAGCGATTAATAATCTCAGCTTCAGGGAATTCAGCGCCGAGTAGGCCTGCTAATGACTTTTCGGGACTACTAACCCCCGTGCCGACCCCCGTGCTGTCGCCGATAATAAGTACACGGTAACGAGGTTTAGCTTGTGATTGTTCGTATGGCTTAGACTGCACAACCAGCTTATTGGCGCGGCTAATCAGCATTTTAACCCTTATAATCTCAAATATGGCATAGACCAGAATAAATACTAGCAATATCATCGTAGCCCGTTTCATTTCAGTACCTAGCGCCCATAATGCTGCCGGACACAACTGCCCAAGCTAGCCGTTAAATCATTTTGGTGGAGCATATCGGGTTCGAACCGATGACCTCATCCATGCCATGGATGCGCGCTACCAACTGCGCCAATGCCCCATAATCACTAGTTTACATCTGCTCTTCTTCCTCTCAAAATTTTGAACAGATATTCACCCTTTCGACCTGAACTTCCCAGGTCTCATCAGACGCTAAGCGTAAGGGTGCTGCACACTGGATCTGGCTCCGTAAGGGAGCCAGGCTTGGCGGACAAATCCAAGCGTATGCAGCTATGTTAGTCCTGTGCTATGTCAGCAGTGCGGGGTTCTCACCTGACTTCTGACGTAGCTGGAGTGTATCCATCCCCAGTTGTCGTAAGGTGGCACCTTGCCGTAGAACCAGCGTCTGGACCCGTAATTTCCGGCTGCCCAGGAAGCGTCGGTCCAGCATCGCATCCAGAACGTGGCTCGGTTATGGACCCAGATCTTCGTCCAGCTCCTTGGCGATGGCGATGCCATCAGTTGCACCCAGGAATCGTGCTCGCTGTATACATATGAGGCGTTTGCCGATGCCGGGACCGCCTGGCCTATTCCCAGGATGACTAGTGCAGTCACGAGCAGGGTTTTAATGTATCGCTTCATGCTATTCACCTCTTCGATTTGAAGGTGCAGGAGGCCGTACGAGTAGCCTATAAAACCCTTCTTGTGCCGGGTTGTCAAGGTGTGGATAAGTGTACATGCTTTTGTTTTACGAGGCAACCGATTTATGTAAAATTTAGTTGGCTTTACAATTTAATTGAGTTTGACACGAGTTTATTACGGGCATAAAATTGTCTTACCTTTAAAAGGTGTTGAAATCACAACTTGCCGCTGTTAGCGGCCAAGATGGTCTGGCAACACAGTACAGTAAATTCGCCAACAGTCTGTACTGGCCGGATCGCCGGTGCTCCGCGCCTCTGGCGGTTGCGTTTGAGCACTATGCTGAATAGCTGGCGTTCAGCTTAAGGCTATTGCCAGTCCGCAGGCAGCCTATTCACAGGCGCCGCGGCCTCCCAGGCCATACCTGGGTACTTCTCGGGTAGCTTACCTCACCAAGGGGGCCGATGCACTCATCGTCTGCATCGGAAGGCATAGGTGCCTATAGGCGGGTCCCGAGACCGTCTGGCATCTATGCTACGATTCTTTGCTGCCGAGTTCTCCCAACAGCGGACGAAAGCAGCAAATGCTTCCTACCGGGAGCCGCTGAGGCACTGCCTCCATACCCCCACTGCGTTAAGGTGGGGGTGTTTTCTTTTATTTACCTCGTATTATCAGATACAATAATGTTATGAAAACATTGCTCCGCCGTGCAATTGCCCGTCAGCTTGAGCGACGGGTTAAAAAATTAATTAAGAAAAACAACCTTAAGATAGTGGCTATTACCGGCAGTGTCGGTAAGACCAGCACTAAACTAGCTATCGCCGCTGTGCTTGGCCAAAAATTTAGAGTGCTGGCCCACCAAGGTAATTACAATACCGAAATCGGCCTGCCCCTATCTATCTTTGAGCTTGATGTGCCAGAGAACTTAACTCAACCGGCAGAGTGGTTGAAAATTCTTAGGCAAATAGATAGGCGGCTAGGCGAGCCATACCCATATGATGTTTTGGTGCTAGAAATGGGAGCCGACCGCCCGGGTGAGATCCAGCAGTTTATGCGTTACATACAGCCCGACGTAGGGGTGGTTACTGCCATTCAGCAGGTGCACATGGAGGGTTTCGGCTCACTTACGGCAATCATTCGCGAAAAAACGGCACTAGCTTCGGGTAGCCGTCAGGTGGTGTACAATGCCGATGATCCTCGCACGGTAGAAGAGGTTCAGCAAATCGGCGGCAAACTATATTCTTATGGCCTGAAGCAGGGTGATTTTCATTTCGAAAACTTCAAACGCCAAGCAAAAGGGTATTCGGGTGCGCTAAAGTGGGGCAAAAAGAGCGTAAAGTTTAAGACGGAACTGGTGGGTGAGCACAGCCTGCGAATAGTAGCCGCCGCCGCCGCCGTAGCCAAGTTGCTGGGCCTAACCGAAAAACAACTGGCTGAAGGTATTGCTAAAATAACTCCGGTACCTGGCCGCATGCAGCTCTTGCCCGGCAAGCGAGGCTCGGTGATTATTGATGATACCTACAATTCCAGCCCCAAAGCCGTCCTTTGCGCCCTTGAAACCTTAAAGCAATCAAACGGCGGCCGTAAAATCGCCATACTCGGTTCAATGAACGAACTTGGCAGCTACGCTGAAGCCGGCCACCAGGAGGTCGGCAAGGCTTGCAGTAGTATTGATATGCTTTTAACGATTGGCGAAAACGCTAACAAGCATCTAGCATCGGCCGCTAGGGGTGCGGGCTTAGACGAGAGCAAAATCCACCGGTTCAATTCCCCTTATGAAGCCGGCCGCTTCTTAGCCCGTAAGCTTAAAGGTGGCGATACGGTGCTAGCTAAAGGCTCGCAGAACGGTGTGTTTGCCGAGGAGGCAGTTGCACTGCTGCTCTCTGACCAGGCCGACAAGGCCAAGCTAGTTCGCCAAGGTGAAGCTTGGCAGGCTCGAAAGCAAGACCAGTTTCCGCTAAAATAGCCCAATGACAATAGACCCTATTACACTTCAATCTTTGAACGGCCAACTGGGCGAACACCGTGCTATGCGCAGCTGCGCGCCGATCGATTTTTATATGTTGCTGGCCGCCGCCGGTTATTTAGATAAAACCATACAGCCCAGCCAATTTTGCCTGGACTTAGATGGCCGCTTACTGAAAACCCAGGGCCAGGACTGGAAGCGCCCGCTTCTTTCCAAGGTTCTGCGCCACAAATACCATGCGCCGATAGTTTCCTGGCAGATCAACGGGCCGCAGCCAACCGATTTCTCCAAAATGAAAGCGGCCGGCTACATTGAAACCACCGAGGAGGTAGATTTTTACAATAAAAACGTGCTTGGAAAATCTGTGGAGCAAATAGTGCGTCAGGGCTTTCCGGTAATTGTAACCATGAAGCCCGGCTTTGGTAGCCCGGAAAATAAAAACATTCATGCCATTATCATTGCAGAGTGGGAGGACGAGAAGGTAACGGTAATTGACCCTGATGCCCGTAATCCTAAATCGGTATTTAAGCCGGATTATGTTAATTCATTTATCAGCCCCGAGGGTGCTGGCTCTATCATTCCGCCCAAGGTTTGACATACTAGCAAAAAGATACTAAAGTTACCGCAATTACAGCCGCATAAAGTGGCTATTGTTCTTTACAGCTCGATCTGAGGAGAGAGTATGGGCAAACTCAAAGTTTTCGTGGTTATAGCTGTCGTGGTGCTTGGCGGCTGGCAGATCAAGAAGTACATAGACAGCCGTACGGATGTTACCGTACAGGTCAAAGTAAAGCTCGCTCAAAAGCAGGTAACGGCCTACTACCAGATGCAGAGCACGGGCAAGCAGCCAGGTGCCATCAAAAAAAGCATCAGCTTTTACCGCTGCCTGAAAGATGGAGGCTTTCAAAAACGGGGCGAGACCTACTCGCATACCCGTAATCTGCCTCAGGCCGGAGAAAGCAGAAACGCCTATTACAAAAGCTGGTATCGCATCAGGGCGCCCAGGCTCAGCCAGGTGCGCATAAGGGCGGTGCATACAGTGGCTGTCTACGACAAAGATGGCAAGCGCATCGGCAAGCCGCACCAGGCTCGCAGCGAGTGCCGTACGGTCAACCGTTAATAGCCCCGGAGAACACCTCGTTTTCCGGGGTGTTCTTTTTTCAGATGACACTAGGCGGCTATCAGGTTACAATAAGCATTAATGAACAGCTATAATCCAAAAACGGTCGAGTCCAAATGGCAGAAGATTTGGGAAGAAACCGGCTTGTACAAAACCGAAACCGATAAGTCTAGGCATAAATTCTACTGCCTGGTAATGTTCCCATACCCTTCGGGCGATCTGCACTCCGGTCATTGGTACTGCTTCGGCCCGAGCGATACATTTGCCCGCTTTAACCGTATGCAGGGCAAGAAAGTACTGCACCCGATTGGGTTCGACGCCTTCGGGCTGCCGGCCGAAAACGCGGCCATTAAGCGCGATATAGCTCCGGCCAAATGGACCGCCGGGAACGTTAAAACTATGACCGCCCAGCTGAAATCGATGGGTGCTATGTACGATTGGAGTAAGTCCATAGATACATCCAGGCCAGAGTACTACCGCTGGACCCAATGGCTGTTTTTAAAATTATACGAGCAAAAGCTAGCTTACCGCGCCAAGGGCTGGCAGAACTGGTGCCCCTCCTGTCAGACCGTGCTAGCAAACGAGCAGGTTATAGGGCCGAATAATGAGTGTGAGCGCTGCGGCACGCCGGTTACCAAGAAAGAGCTCGAGCAGTGGTTTTTTAAGATTACTGAGTACGCCGACAGGCTATTAGAAGGCTTGGAAGAGATTGAATGGCCCGAGAAGATCAAGCAGATGCAGCGCAACTGGATAGGCCGCAGCGTGGGGGCGGAGCTGGAATTTAAGATTGAAGGTTCCAAATCGGCCATTAAAGTCTTTACCACCCGCGCCGATACGATTTACGGTGCTACCTATATGGTGCTAGCGCCAGAGCACGAGTTGGTGGGTAGAGTTACGACTAGCGAGCATCAGCATGAGGTAGAAAAGTACACCCGCCAAGCGGCTTCAAAATCTGAAGTGGAACGGATGGATACCGAGCGTGCTAAAACCGGCGTGTTTACCGGCGCTTACGCCATTAACCCTGCTACAAAGGAAAAGATTCCAGTATGGGTGGCCGATTACGTACTGGCTGGCTACGGTACAGGCGCTATTATGGCGGTGCCGGCTCATGATGAGCGTGATTATGAGTTTGCCAAAAAATTCGATTTGACCGTTACAGAAGTAATTAAGGCCGGCGAGCTGCCTTACTCAGGTGAGGGGGAAATAACAAACTCGGGGGAGTTTGATGGCCAGAATTCGGCTGAAGCTCGTGAAAAAATGACCAAACAGTTTGGCCGTGAGAAGGTGAACTATAAAATGCGCGACTGGCTGATAAGCCGCCAGCGCTACTGGGGTGCGCCGATCCCGATTGTTTATTGTGACACGTGCGGCACCCAGCCGGTACCAGAGGATCAGCTGCCGGTGGAACTGCCGCTGGAGGTAAAGTTCAAGCCGACTGGTAAATCCCCTCTTTCAGAAAGCCCCGATTTTTACGAGGCTAAGTGCCCTAAATGCAAAGGCCCTGCCCGGCGCGAAACAGACACTATGGATACGTTTGTTGATTCCAGCTGGTACTTTTTGCGCTACCCTGACCCAAATAATAATAAGGCGGCTTTTGATAAAGAAAAAACCAAGCATTGGCTGCCGGTCGATCAGTACATAGGCGGAGTGGAGCATGCTATTCTGCACCTGCTTTACGCCCGGTTCATTACTAAGGTTTTGCACGACGCGAAAGAGATTGAGTTTAATGAGCCTTTTAAGCGCCTGTTTAATCAAGGGCTAATCTTGGGGCCGGACGGGCAGAAAATGAGCAAATCGCGCGGGAACGTGATTAACCCCGATGATTGGGTGGGCGATTACGGCGCCGATACCTTCCGCATTTATCTAATGTTTATGGGTCCATACGAGCAGGGTGGGCCGTTTAACCCCAGTGGCATAGATGGCACTAAGCGCTTTTTGAACCGAGTTTGGGTGCTTACACAGGAGTACTTGTCCTCTAAGGATACACTGGAAGATAAAGGCACAGATCAAGCCCTAGAAGCAGCCCTGGCCAGTGCTACCCATAAGACACTCAAAAAGGTAACCGAAGATTTGCAGGTATTCGGCTTTAATACCGCCATTGCCGCCCAGATGGAGCTGGTGAACGAGATGTATAAGCTCAAGAAAGATTTGCCGCTGAGAGGTGATGTGTGGCAGGAAAGCCTAGAGATATTGCTTAAAATACTGGCACCGTTCGCGCCGCATATTACAGAAGAGCTGTGGCAGCAGTTGGGCCATAAAGAGAGTATTCACATTACCAGCTGGCCGGTTTTTGACGAAAAGCTGACACAAGATGAACTGATAGAGGTGGTGGTACAGATAAATGGCAAGGTGCGGGCTGCGCTTTCGGCTGCTCCGGGCGCAAGTCAGGCAGATATAGTGGAGCTAGCCAAAGCCCATGAGGCGGTGCAGCGTCACACCGAGGACAAGAAAATCATTAAAGAGATTTACGTACCAGATAAGCTGGTGAACTTCGTAGTAAAGGAATGAAATTCAGGGCCAGCGGGGCAATGGCATTACTTTGTATAATGTTTGCCTGAAGGGGCAAAAGCTGTTATAATTTCCCTCAAGAGCGCGCATATGCACGTAGATGTAAGTGACATTTTAGCTTCAGACGAAGGCACAACCGCCGAATTTAATATTGCAGGCGAACAGCCTGAGCTTGAAGATGTCACTCTTGCTTCGCCGGTTAACGGCCAGCTTAAATTTGCCCGAACCAAAACTGGATTGGAGCTGGCTGGCAGGTTGCAAACTAGTGTAGAGCTGGAATGTCATCGCTGTTTGCGTTCTTTTGTCCACGAGCTAGACTTCCCCTTTACGGCGGAATTCAGTTTAGAGCCGGCCGACGATCAGTTTCCCATTACCTCTTCCGGTAGGGTGGATCTAGATGAAGCGGCCCGGCAGGAAATAGTGGTACACTTGCCGCCGAAGCAACTCTGCGCGGCTGATTGTGCCGGAATAAAAATGAAAAAAAGTGAAAGTTAAAAGGAGCACCTAGTGGCAGTACCCAAGAAACGCACATCAAAATCTCGCATCCGTAACCGCCGCAGCCATCACGCGCTGGCAGCGCCGCAGTTGCAGCCGGCCTCAGATGGCAGGAATGTAGCCCGCCGCCTGCATAAGGCGATTAAGCTGGGACTGGTAAAGATTAAGCGGACCTAAATGGCATCAAACCGACATCTTGGCCGAATAGTCGCAATGCAGACTCTTTACGAATATGATTTTCGTGAAGGCGCTGGCATTGATACCGACAAAAAAACGATTATGGCCCGCAATCTGGGCGAGTTCTCAAACGCGATTGAAGATAAAGAGTTTGTGCGCGATTTGATCCAAGGCGTTCAGGAAAATTACGAAAAGATAGACGGCATCATAGGTCCGGCCGCCCCGGAGTGGCCAGTGGAGCAGATTGCAAAAATAGATAAGGTAATTCTTAGGATGGGTGTTTACGAGCTACTAATAAAGCGCGAAGTTCCACCCAAAGTCGTAATTAACGAAGCCGTAGAACTGGCCAAGGCCTTTGGCGGCGAAAACTCCAGCAAATTTGTGAACGGTGTGCTGGGTACAATTTATCGTGAAAGTGATGTATACGAACCAGAAGAAGAAAAAGCGAAAGAGTAACAAGCCCCAGTCCAAACCCAGGACTAGGGCTGTCCGTGAATACACGGCCGGAGGAATGGTGTTTCGCCATAGCCAGTCGGGTAAGGACATCGATATTCTGATGATCCAAGACCGCCTGGGCCGCTGGACGATCCCAAAGGGTCATGTGGAAGCAGGGGAGAACCTGCAACAGACGGCTTTGCGGGAGGTTTCTGAGGAGACCGGCCTAAAAGAGCTGGCGATTCGCGATAAGCTCGATAAAATCCACTTTTTTTACCGGCGCGAAGGGCGGTTGATTTTTATGACTACCCATGTGTTCCTAATAGAAGCCTTAGGTGATACCAATGCTCTGGTTTTAGAGAACAGCGAGGGGATCGTAGATGTTAAGTGGTTCTCGCGCGAGAAGGCGCTGGAACTGATTGAATATAAAGACACAGAACATCTTTTCAGGCTGGGCCTGGCTAAGCTGCAAAAGGTATAATATAGACACATGGAAAAAACCAAAAAATCATTAAGTGAACTGCAGCAAGATTTAAACACCCATTTTAAGGATCAAAGCTTGCTAGAGCGCGCTTTTATACATCGCTCGTATTTAAATGAGCACCCTAAGGCCGGCCTGGAGCATAATGAAAGGCTAGAGTTTCTGGGCGACGCGGTACTAGAGCTGGTGGTTACCGATTATCTGTACCGTAACTACCCCAATCCAGAAGGAGATCTGACTAACTGGCGTAGTGCTTTGGTTAAGACCGAATCACTAAGCGCGGTAGCCGACAAACTAGAACTAGACCAGTACCTTAAGCTCAGCCGGGGTGAATCCAAGGGTAATGCCCGCAGCCGAGCCCTTATACTTGCTAACTGCGTAGAGGCCGTTATTGGAGCGATTTACATAGATCAAGGATATGCCGCCGCCGGGAAGTTTATAGATGAGTGCATTATTAGTACTCTGCCTAGTATTCTTGCGGAAGGCAGTTGGGTGGACCCAAAAAGCAAGTTTCAGGAAATGGCCCAAGACAAAGAAGGTCACACTCCGCGCTATAAGGTGCTAGATGAATCGGGACCGGACCACGATAAGACATTTACGGTTGGCGTCTATGTCGGTAAACGCCTGCTGGGCAAAGGCCAAGGTTCGAGCAAGCAGGCTGCGCAACAGCAAGCCGCCGCTGCCGCTCTCAAAAAGTATTAATAACACTTTATCCTTGTATTTTCATTACGCTTATGCTATTACAGATATAGTTTAGTCCTTCGACATAGCGGGGTGGAACGTGACCGGTCTGACATGGAAAGTCAGCTCCGGTACGGGGGTACTGGGGCATTTTGGACCGCTTCATTTTGAACGATTTGGTCTAGGCCGTGCATATCGTCAGCTTCAGGGCATATTTGGTGAGGCTCCGATGCAATGCATGCAAATGGCCGGCATTCTCCGAATGGAGCACACCTACCAGTGGTTTAAGAGGGAGACAGAGAAGCTCAAGGGGCCTATTGGTTTCGTGGGCCATTCTCAGCCCCCCAGCCATTTCTTGAGGCTGGCATGCAATAACCCAGAAAAGTTCCCGGTAGTGTTTTCGGTAGCAGGAGCTCATTTTGGTTCACAGCTTGCAACCAGGCGTATTCTGAGCCAGTTTCCATGCTCACATGATCTGGCTCCAAATAGCGCTTACTTGCTGGAGGTACAGGCCGAGTTTGCAGAGATGCGGGCCAGTCTGCCGCAGCAAGATCAGCCCAGGGTCGTATGCATTGTGGCTTACCGCGACGGCATAGTACTGCCATGGCATTCGGGCCTTATACCGGGGGCCGAGAACTACGTTTTAGCCCGCCAGCAACCCGACAAGCTGCCGCATGATGCGGTTTGGATCCCAACCCGGCACGAGCTGAATCACTTCAGCATCATCCGTGATTCCGAGGCATTGGGCATTATGTCCCAACTGCTCGAGGGTCCATACCCGCGTCAATTGGAGACCGACCAAGATCTGGCTCTCCAAGCGGCTTAATATAGCCCCCGCCCTTTAAAAGGGGCGGGGGAAAGCTTTTATTACTAACAGAGAATTGACTTTTCAGGTTAAAACAGATAACATTAATCCGTTATTTTTAAGGAAATATGCTAGTTATCCGCTTGGCCCGAACGGGCCGTAAAAATTATGCTACCTACCGTATAGTTGCAGCCGAATCATCCCGGGCTGCGACTGGTAAGTTTGTGGAGATTTTGGGCAACTACAACCCACACACCAAGGAGCTCACAATAAAAAAGGAAGAGACCTTAAAGCGGATCAGCAATGGCGCCCAGCCCTCAAACTCAGTAGTTAGACTGCTGCAGAAAGAAAAGTTTGAACTGCCTGAGTGGGTAGAGCTTAAAACCAAGAATCGTAAGCCAAAAAAGGAACCGGTTGTAAAGGAGCCTGCATCAGAGGCTAAGGCGGAGGCTGCACCAGAAGAGGCTCCAGCCGCGGAAGCAGACGAAACTAAGGACGCTCAACAAGAGGCACCAACCGAAGCTCAGCTAGAAGCTCCGGCCGAAGAGCCAAAAGCCGAAGAGACTCAAGATGCTGAATCTGAGCCAGCTCCTGAAGAAACCGTTGAGGAGCCCGTAGCGGAAGAGGCCAAGCCGGCCGAACCAGAAGCTGAAGGCGAGCGCGTAGCAGTTGCAGCTAGCGAAAACGAGCAGAAGATAGAAGAGAATGCCCCTTCGGAAGAAAAGACCGAAACAGCTGAAGATACCGAAGACGTAATAGAAGACGCCGAAAAAGCAGAAGAAACGGCCGCCGACAATGCGGCTGAAGCAGCCGAAGAAGCTGATTCAAAATAGTAAAAAGGTAGTGCTTAGCTTAAGTTTTGCGTTACAATAAAGGCGTAAAACCATAAAGAGGGCCAAATGGCAGACTTACGGGAACAGTTCATCGATTACGTAGTTAAATCTCTGGTAGCTACTCCAGAGGCGGTGAGAATTGAAAGAAAGCAAGACGACAAAGGGGAGTTTATAGAACTAACCGTGGACGCGGCCGATATGGGTAAGGTCATCGGTAAGGCCGGTGCTACCGCCAAAAGTATTCGCACGTTACTCAGAGTAGTGGGTGCCAAAGACGACCTGCCGCCTCTGCCGCTTAAGATCGTGGAGCCAGATGGTACAACCGATGCTGTAGTACCGGCCGACGAGGCAGAAGAGGTTCAAGAGATTGCAGAACCAAAGCTAGAGGACGACCACAGGGATTTGCATGAGCAGACTAAGAGGGAAGCCCAAGAACTAGCCGACTTAGAACTGTAAATTTTGCACATTGCTTTGTCAAAACCTGCAGTACGCATTCGGCGTAGGCCAACTACGCCTCGTTTGCGGGCTTCGGTTTTTTCGCGCACTGCACTAAAATTTACTAGTTCTAATTAAGCAAATCCGGGCGGTTACGCTTGGTTTTTTCTACTGATTTCTCTTTGCGCCATTTTTTAATTTCACCATGATTACCGGCCTGCAAAATGTCTGGCACCTTATGTCCGCGGAACTCAACCGGCCGCGTGTACTGCGGATACTCAAGCAAACCCTCATTAAAGGTCTCATCGGCCAAGCTGTACTCTCCGCCAAGCACCCCGGGCAGTAGTCTTACAACCGCATCGGTTACTACCATGGCTGGCAACTCGCCGCCGGTTAGAACGTAATCGCCTACAGAAAGCTCTGCATCAGCAAACTCCATAATGCGCTCATCAAAGCCTTCGTACCGGCCGGCTACTAAAATTAAGCCTGTTTCAATTGATAGTTTTTGGGCTTCTGCCTGATCAAACCTCTTGCCTTGCGGGGAGAGAATGATTACTTTGGCCTTAGGATTATCTTTTTTGGCAGCCTCAATCGCATTTACTACCGGCTCCGGTTTAAGCAGCATACCGTCTCCACCGCCATAGGGCGTATCGTCCACTGTTCTGCGTTCACCGATTCCGTACTCGCGCAGATTGTGGATTTTAATTTCGGCTAAGCCGTCTTTTTGAGCTTTCCAGAGCATACTGGTGTCAAACGGCCCTTTGAACATCTCTGGGAATAAAGTAATAATATCGATTTTCATGAAATATAGTTTACAGGGAAGCTATCTGTTAGCCAAACCGTAAACAGTGACTGAGAGCTGGGCAATGCTTGTGGCGGCTTGGCCCATATTCGACCAAGGGCCGCTCATAACGGCAATCACGTAATCGCCTTTGGGTCCGTAAACTATACCGGCATCGTGGCTGAGGCCATCTAGATCGCCGGTTTTGTGAGCCACTACCGTGCCGGCAGGCAAACTGGCAGGCAGGCGGTTGTTAATCTTCTGGGCTTTCAGCAAATCCAAAAAGTGCTGGGTGCTATTGGGGCTAAGCAGCGTGCCATCGTAGAGCCGCTTTAGCAAAAGGGCGGTATCGCCGGCGGTGGTTTTAAGCGGATTGGTGCGGTGGAGGGTAGTACCGGTGTAACCAGCCGCAGCCAGAGTAGTATTTTGCTTTTCCCAGCCGATTACTGAGCCCAGAGCCATAGCACAGGGGTTGTCAGATACGGTTATCATACGGTTTAGGCATTGTTCCACACTCAGCCCTGTACCCTTAACGGCTGAACTCAACGTGAGGCTACCGGAATCTACCATTTTGTAAACGGCTTGGGCCACAAAAAGTTTGTACAGGCTGGCGCTGGTAAACACTTTTTCGGCCCCGGTGCCGGCTTGGGCGCCGGTTTTCAGATCTATCATCATTGCGCTAATTGGTACGGCGCTGCCGGCAGAATACTCATTCAGTGCGTTCTGAATGTCTGTCAGCGGAGCAACCGCGTGTTGGGTCGGCTGAACCGGAGCAGGCTGGGCGGTTAAGACTGGCGGTGCTTCCCGCAATATTATCTTTGGGTAAACCAGGGGCGTAATAGCGGCTGTGGCAGCCAGCAGTGCTAGCGGCAGAACATCAACGGCCGTTCTGGCCCAATCCCTGGGCGGCTTTACTGCAGCAGCGGCACTGGTCGCAGTTTCTGGCTGGAACACCTTTCTATGAACTCCGTCCATCGCCCCTTGCGGCGCCGCAGGTGACATAGCCTCTACCGGCCTGGCAGGCGGCCGGTAGACCGACAGATCCAATACATTCCCACGGCGGCTTATTCCATCCACGTACACGCTCATATCTATATTCTAAACCAGCGTAAGCAGTTTGCAAACGAACCGCGTTTGTAAGTATGCTCAAGCACACGCCTGCCCATGTGATGTACAATATAAAAAAGCCCTTAAGAAAGGATAAATATGTTTGAGTTGCCTAAACTGCCATACGATTACGATGCCCTGGAGCCGCATATAGACGCGCGTACGATGGAAATCCACCACACCAAGCACCATCAGACCTATGTAGATAAGCTGAACGATGCTTTAAAAGGAAATGACGAACTGCTGGCGTTGGATATTAATGAACTCATCCAGAATATTGATGAAGTTCCGGAAGATAAAAGGACGGCAGTACGCAATAATGGTGGCGGCCACGCCAACCACAGCTTTTTCTGGACTATTATGTCGCCTGATGGTGGTGGCGAACCAGGCGGAGAATTGGCGGAGGCTATTAAATCCGCATTCGGCGGCTTTGAGGAGTTTAAGGCTAAGTTTAAGGAGGCCGCCATCGGCCGGTTCGGCAGCGGCTGGGCTTGGCTTTGCAAAGACGCGGATGGCCTACACATTTGCTCCACGGCTAATCAAGACAGCCCGCTAAGTGATGGCCATATACCAATCTTGGGCTTGGATATCTGGGAGCATGCTTACTACCTGAAATATCAGAACAAACGCCCTGATTATACCGATGCCTGGTGGAATGTGGTCAATTGGCCGGAAGTAGAAAGGCGTTATTCAGCATGAATGATTTTTCCGCACGCAAATTAGGAGAAGTACTGGCTTTTGCCGAAACATTTAACGATACGCTTGAGCGGGGCGCCGAAGCTTTTAGTAGCGAAAGTTTGGACACCAAGCAATTTAGTGAGCTAAGCCATAACCACACACAGGCTATAAAAGCCGCGGCCGATGCGGCTGGTAAGCTAGATGTTACTTTGGCGAAAGCCGAGGCCACGAATAAGAAACTGAGAGTAATGCGCGATACCTACATAGGCGACAGCTGGGATGACATTACCGAACTATATGAGTGGATGGGCTTCTTTTGCGGCGCCGCCATTGTGCACTGGGAGCTGATAGAAGGAGTAGCCGAGGGCAGCGACAATGACGGGTTGGGTAAGATAGCAATCGATGCCAAGGGTTTTTATGAGAGTTTTTTTGAGCGCAGCCGCAAGCACTTGCATGCACTCGGCTCCCGCCGCCAGGCAGAATAATAATTAGTAAGGAGTAAAATTATGCAAAAAGTCATACCATGCATCTGGTTCGAAAGTAACGCTGAGGAGGCAATGAACTTTTATACCTCAGCTTTTCCCAACTCTAAAATAATAGAGATCGAACGCTATGCCGGCGATCAGGGCATACCGGGAGAGAAGGAACTAAAGGGTAAGGTGCTAACGGGAATTTTTGAGGTCTATGGCTTAAAGTTGATGTGCCTGGACGGCGGACCGTTGTTTAAGCCTGGCGGCAATATATCATTGTTGGTGGAATTCGACACTCAGGAGGAGATAGACGCTGTCTGGGAGAAGCTGCTAGAAGGCGGCAAGCCTCAGCAGTGCGGCTGGATAGTCGATAAATTCGGTACCACCTGGCAGATTACTCCCCGTGAGTTTGGGGAAATGATGGAGAAGGGCACCCCGGCCCAAAAGAAGGCCTTAATGGCGGCTATGATGCCGATGGTTAAGCTGGATCTGCCCAAGCTCAAAGAGGCATTCGAATCAGCTAAGTAAAAAGAGCTTAATTCGCGTGGTAAAATTAGACCATGAGTAAAAACCCAATTATTAATGCCTTGGCAGCTTTGGCTTATATAACCATTGTAGCCTTGGTAATGTTTTATGGATCAAAGTCGGCCCCGGAAGAAGACAACATTCTTGCCCCGATTGTCTTCATGTCTCTATTCACTTTATCGGCTGCTGTTATGGGCTACCTGTTCGTGTACCAGCCGCTCACCCTCTATCTGGATGGCAAAAAGAAAGTGGCTGCTAGCTTCTTTCTGCGCACAATCGCCGCCTTTGGCGCCATTACCGCAATTCTGCTTTCTGTTCTGTTTTCTAAAACTCTATTCTGACCACGCACAGATTGTAGAAAACTTCCCAAACTGCTAAAATCTCTTGAAGTAGCCTAGCGAAATTGTAAACCAAGGCTTTGCCTGTTTGCGATTTCGGGAGGAGAAACCGCAGTGTAAATTGGAAGACGTTGCAGGCAATGTCTGAAAATTGAAGCTCGGTTTAGACGATGGGATGTGGCCAAATGGTAAGGCGCCTCGCTCTGGACGAGGAGATTCTAGGTTCGAGTCCTAGCATCCCAGCCAAAAGGGTCTGACCACGGTCGGGTCTTTTTTAAATTTTATAGACAAAGTCAGGGTTTAATTTTATAATTACCCGAGTTCTTTAAAAGGCCTACATCGGAGCGAGAAATGAGTGTTTCGGAGGGAATTCAGGCAGAGCCTTGTGAGGTTTCGGTTTCACGCCAAAACGGTTGGGTGGTTTTACGCGTCGTAGAAGAAGAAATCGACCTGTATATGGCCGAGAACTTCAAAGCTGCCATACAGGGCGAAATGAAGGATGCTGTACCGATGGTGATAGATCTCAGCCAGGTGAAATACCTTGATTCTATGACTTTGGGCGCTCTAGTCACTGCGCACAAACAAGTACGGCATCTAGGCGGCTTGCTGCACATTGTATCTTCATACGAAGGTATTGCAAGAATGTTCGAGATCACTGGGCTGCATAGGGTTTTTGAGCTTTTCGACACTCTCGAATCCGCCACAGCCAGTAAGCCCGGGGTTTAACCACCCCGGGCTTTTCATATACATACATCTATACCGGGTCTATAATCAAATTATGAAGAAATGGCTTAAATGGATAGTTGCAGGCTTAATATCAGGCGCGCTGGTGCTTGGCGCCATACAATATTTTGCTTACTACCAAAGACCGCAGCCGAAAACCGACATTCCCCAAAAAGAAAATAAAGCTGCTCCACGCATAGCGGTGCTGGCAGAAAATCTGGAAATCCCTTGGGCCATAGCTTTTCTGCCTGATAAAAGTCTATTGGTAACGGAGCGGCCCGGCAAGGTAAGGCTGGTGGGCGCCGACGGCAAGCTTAAGTCCGAGCCTCTCTTGGTGCTAGATGATGTCTGGGCACAGAGTGAGGGCGGCCTACTAGGTATTGCAGTACACCCGGAATTTTCAAAAAACCGCCTTGTTTACTTGTATTACACATACGGCGGGGTGGGGGAGAATACTTTTAACCGAGTTGTACGGTACAGACTTGAGGGAGATAAACTTACAAGCCGGAGCATGGTGGTAGATGGCATACCGGGCGCGAACAATCATAATGGCGGCCGCATTAAGTTCGGTCCGGACAGGTTCTTATATATTGCAACCGGCGACGCGCAAGAACCTTCCCTGGCCCAAGATAAGAATGCTTTAGCCGGCAAAATATTACGGGTGACCGATGACGGCAAGCCGGCGCCAGGAAATCCCTTCGGCAGCCGCGTCTATTCCTATGGCCACCGTAACCCGCAGGGTTTAGCTTGGGATAGCCGCGGCCAGCTATGGGCAACGGAGCATGGCCAGATTACCCAAGATGAGGTGAATAAAATAACTGCGGGCGGCAATTATGGCTGGCCGACTGTACGGGGTGAGCAACAGAGAGAGGGGATGGCGGCGCCGGTGGTGCAAAGCGGGGCCGATACTTGGGCGCCTTCCGGTACGGCAACGCTTAAGCAGAAGCTGTACTTCGGCGGGCTGCGCGGGCAAGCGCTGTTTATGGTCACTCTAGGCGAACCAACCGCGCCGGTTAAACACTTTGCCGGTGAGCTAGGGCGAGTGCGCGAGGTGGTAGTGGGGCCGGATGGCCTGCTATATATTACCGTCAGCAATCGCGACGGGCGCGGCAACCCCCTAGCCGGCGACGATAAGATTTATGTTGTTAATCCAACCAAGCTATAAATTCTTGGCTTACTCCGCTGATGCCTAAAAAACGGCTTTAATATTTCTCTTAATCTGATAAAGTTGTCTTGAAGTAGCGGTAACGCTCATTTTGTTCCTAGGAGGCAAAAGATGACAGCTGTAGAGATTGTTGACCTGACCCCGCTTATTGGCAAACCTGGCGGGCCAATAAATCATGAGGAGGCTGAAAGGTACGGGCGCCACGAGATGGCAATGAAGGCTTATGACCATCTCGGCGCAAGAAAAGGAGACGATCGGCCTCGGTCAGACGTAAAGCCTGATTGCTTCTGTCGTTACTGTCGGTTCTACCGGGGAGAAGATGGCGTTCGCCTGGTTATGTGTGAGCAAGATTGGGGTGCTCTCTCGCAAAAAAGCCGGATGGAAATCAGCGAATCGTGTGCCGACTGAATAATGTGTGTAGACGGACAGATCGTTGCCGATTGCGATGAGCATTGCAGGGGTGGTATTAATTGCAGGTGGATGCGCAACGCGCGCCGAGCACGGCAGTCCCAACCCGATGAAACCTCGGCCCTTCTGCAGGTGGCAGGTGCGGCTAGAGTGCTTGTGAAAGGACTACTGCCTGAAAAAGATGGCATCGCCAATCTCAAGCAGGCTGTGGAAAACTTGGACGAGGCCCAAGCCATAAAATAAAGCCCCAATCTTATGATTGGGGCTTTAAAGCGCTCATGCTTGCATCGCAAATTAAGCAGGACTAAAATTGTAATTGCCATCGTGAGGTGGCACGGTAGCATTAGCAATAGTGCTACCACTAGAGGAGCCCCTTAAAAGGCTCCTCTTTTTGTTGCTGTCTCTTTCACCTTAATAGATGCTCTGAATTGATGTAGAATATAAGCATAAGAAGCATAGTAATTGGATACACCTCAGAAAATAGAGCCGCAGGAGATTCTGGCTAGCCGCACCAGCTTTTATGAGCAGGCCACGCGCTTTGTACGCTGGCTGGTGATAGCAATTGTAATTCTCACCTACGCCTTTATCGCCCCTAACGAGTTTTGGGAGCTGAGCTGGCTGATCGTTTCGGCTTTGGTCTACAACATCGGCATGCATATCCCGGTGATGCTGAAGCAAAAATGGTTTGTTTCTAAGCCACTGATGATTGGAATAGACAATGTATTTACCCTTTCGCTGCTTTATCTGACAGGCGGCGCCGACAGCCCGTATTACAGTATTCTGGTATTCATGCTGATTTCGGCCGGCTTCTGGTGGGGTACCCCGGCAGTATTTATTGTGAGCGCTGGCCAGACGGCCGGTATCTTGGCGGTTTCGGCACTGCTCGGGCAGTTTAACCCCATACACTTAACCGGTATTGCTCTGAGATGTCTGATCTTTACCTGCGTCGGCCTATATGCTGCCCGGCTTACAAGGGCCGAGCGCAATGAGAGGGTGAATCTCTCTAAGATAAGCGTGCAGATTGATCAGGAGCGTCAAAGACTGTTGGCGCTGATTAATAACATGGTAGACGCTGTGCTAGTGGTAAGTAAGGAGGGACGGATTATCTTGCATAACCAAATGGCTCTGCATATGATGGGCAACCAGAAGATTGCAGACCAAAGCATAAATGAACTCCTGCGGCTGACTGATGCCAAAAACCGGCCGGTAGAGTTCAACCAGATTCAGAAATCTGCCACCGGCAGCGTAAAGCGACGTGATTTGGGGCTGAAAATGCCCGACGGTAGCTTGATTAATATCGAGGTCAACCTTACCCCATACATCGTGGCGCAAGGGGATAAAGAGGATAATAAAGGTTTTGTGATGGTGGTACGGGACATTACCAGAGAAAAAACACTTGAGCAGCAGCAGGAGGAGTTCATTTCCGTGGCCTCACATGAGCTGCGAACTCCGGTTGCGATTGCCGAAGCCAATATTTCTACAGCTTTACTACCGGCTTATGCATCCGACAATAAGGATACCTTGAGGATGATGAACCAAGCCCACCGCAACATTAAATTTTTGGGCGATATCATCACCGATCTCACTACACTCTCCAAGGCTGAGCAGGACATTCTGGATGTGGATCTCGACCCGATAGATGCAGGGGCATTTATTGAGCAGATTAAGAGCGATCATAAAGAAGAAGCGGCAGCTAAGAATTTGGAGATTAAAACAGAATATCCGGCTGTGCTTGCGCCGGTACTTTCAAGCGAGTATCGGGTTAAGGAGATTTTGCACAACTTTGTGACAAACGCCATTAAATACACCAAAAAAGGCTCGGTGACTATTAGCGCGAAGTATGCCGAGAACCCCAAGGATGGCATTATATTCGGCGTAACCGATACCGGCATTGGCATTGCTTCCGCTGACCAGAAGAAGATATTCACCAAATTCTTTCGCTCCGAAGATTTCCGTACCCGGGAAACGGGCGGAACCGGGCTGGGCCTCTACATCGTTAAAAAACTGGCCGACCGTTTGAATGGAGAGGTTTGGTTTGAAAGTGAATTAAACCAGGGATCTACATTTTACCTGCGGGTGCCACCATACAGCCAGCTCAAGAAAGACCATAGCAAAGTGGTCGTGGCCGAGACTAAGAGCTTCTTTGGTTCGTTGTAGTATCCGGAGGGGTAGCAGCAGCAGTGAGTAGCTTTTTTCTGGGCAGAGTGTTAATTATGAGGAACAACAGAAATACGAAAAAGTTAGAAATGGCGCTTTCATGCGTATCACTGCCTTGCTGAAGCAGACTGCTGGAGATCGCAGCGGCACTTACCAGAATAAAAGCCACACCGGTTATAATCGATTTTGCCTTGGCACGGGTTTCAGGGTTAAGAGCGCCCTGATGAATGAAGAAGTACCCGATAGGGAAGCAGATGAGGAGGTAAAGGAGTGATTTTGCATATAGAACAGGCTCAATATCGGTATACAGCGTCAGGTTGTTCCCAAAGGCCGCCTTGGAGGTGCCGAATTCCAGCAGTAAAATCGTTAGGGTCAGCATTATAGTAGGCAATGCAACCCAGGCGTACCGGATACGGTTTTTAAGCCCGATAAACCACATCAGCCGGGATTGGGCTATCATACTGATCATTACAAACATATCGGCTAAGTAGTAGGTCTGTATTACGACGTCGGGGTCCTTCGAGAGCATCGGCGGAATGCCGTATAAAAAGAAAGCCACCGCAATGGGAGCTCCCAATAAAAAATACATCCAGGCTACCGGGTTTTTTGTTTCCTGGTGGTTGCGGTAACTTCTAAGCGCGAAAAAGAATAGGGCAATTCCGCCCATGGTCCAGGCGTAGGCATTCAGGGGAATTTGATCAAAAGCCATTGTGCTTACTGCTTAACATACTGCCCGCCTATCTCGGCGTGCTTTATTATTTTGTCTTTCATGGCTTCCTCTAATTCAGATTTTGAGGCCGAAGGTGGCAGGTTGAGTTTGGTTTTTAAGGCATAGAGCCTAAAGCAGTATCGGTGGGTACCGGAGTGCGGGCAGGGGCCGCCGTAATTCTGTCGGCCAAAGTCGTTACGGCCCTGCACGGCATGTTCGGGTACACTGTTTTCGCCTATTCCAGGAGTAGCCGGGTCTATATCCCATACCAGCCAATGCACAAAATTTCCGCTAGGAGCATCGGGATCATCTACCACCAGCGCCAGGCTTTGGGCATCCTCTGGCACATCTACATAGTTCAAAGGCGGATTAATATTTTCGCCCTGGCAGGTGTACTTGGGGGGTATAGCTGAATTGTTTTCGAAAACTGGACTAATAAGCTTCATTACTAATTATTATACAAAATCTTAGACGTCCGCGCTGTTTAAAACCGCGAGCAGCCATTTGGCATCTTGCTCACTGACTGGCAAAACCTGTTTGCCATAAGTTTCTATAACGGTTTGTTCACTAGTTAAAAGGAAGTGGCGAAATGGCTTACCATCAAGAGTAATTTCGGCCAGCCACTCGAACGGCGGCCGCGCGTAGTCGCGGGTTAAATTGATTTCAATCGGCCCTTCGGGGCTAGTCGCCTTGCATGAATCGTAGATTATCTTGCCATCTAACTCCAAACCGAAATCTTCATTGGCGGCAACCTCTCTGCTGTCTGCTTTTTCTGCAAGGGCCACAACCGTTTGCAGAAGATCGTCGTAAATCATTTGGGTTTGTTTTCCTGTGGGTCGGTTTTGGCTTTGGTTTTCTGCATTGGCTGGGTGATCCTTCTTAATTTCTGCTTGGAGGAATCAAGAGCCGATTTTGCCCATGTGTATTCCAGCCCTAGAATGGCAAAGCCGGCGATCATTAGAAGTAGGCCGGGGCCGGGTATGCCAGGCAGGGCCAAGCCTAGGCCGGCCGCCAGTACCGCAAAGCCGATTAAAGTTATTACGAATTTACGAGTCCAATTTAGTACAACCATAGGTTATTGATTATATCAAAGACTGCTGCTCAGTGGTGTGGCATAATTGAATAGAGTTAATTAGAGGGTAAGTGAAAGATTCAGACCTTAAAAAAACGCCAGATGAGTACTGGCGTCGGAAGCTGACACCCGAGCAGTATCAGATTATTCGCGGCAAGGGCACCGAGCCGGCTTTTAGCGGTGTGTATTTGGATAATAAAGACAACGGGATGTATAAATGTGTGGCCTGCGGGCAGTCGCTGTTTTCATCTAATACCAAGTTCGATTCCAGCACCGGCTGGCCTAGTTTTTACCAGGCTGCTAGCGAAGGCGCGGTAGAGCTGCATTCGGATACCAGCCTCGGTATGGAGCGCACGGAAGTGATTTGTGCCCATTGCGGGGCGCACCTGGGTCATGTTTTTAATGACGGGCCGAAGCCTTCCGGCAAGCGTTACTGCATTAATTCGTTAGCACTGGAATTTGAGTCAGTGAAACCAGGTGGAGACACCAAGTGACGCAGAAGGCGACCTTAGCTGGCGGCTGCTTTTGGTGCTTGGAGGCGGCCTACCAGCAGGTAAAGGGAGTTCACACTGTAACCAACGGATATGTCGGAGGCAGCGTTCCTAATCCGACATACGAGCAAGTATGCGGCGGGTCTACCGGCCACGCCGAGGCTGTTCAAATAGAATTCAACCCGAATATGGTAAGCTTTGGCGAACTACTGGATATCTTTTGGGCGATACACGACCCGACCACCCGAAATAGGCAGGGGAATGACATCGGCTCTCAGTACCGTTCGGTGATTTTCTATCATAATCACGAGCAAAAAGCCTCAGCCAGTGCCTCTATACGCAAGGCGGCTAGTTTATGGAAGGATCCGATTACTACCGAACTTCTGCCGCTTACGGAGTTTTATCCGGCAGAGGAATACCACCGCGATTACTTTGCCCGCCACCCAGAGGAGGCCTACTGCCGGGTAGTCATTAATCCCAAACTACAGAAATTAAAGCACCAGTTTGCCTCCAAGCTTAAAATTTAGTTGATACTGTTTGACAACGTCTAAGTAAGAGGTTTAAAGTTAGGGCAAAGTAAAGGGAGGGTATGATATGCCCGAAGCAGATGTAAATTATGTGGCGGTGGTAGTAGCAGCAATACTTAATATGGCAGCCGGAGCGGCCTGGTATTCCCGGCCGGCGTTTGGCGACGCCTGGGCTAAGGCAGTTGGTAAGAAGATGGAGGATATGGGTGGCGCCACAACCGGCTACGCCCTAACTACTATCGGTTCGCTCATTATGGCGTTCGTATTGGCGGTATTCATCGATTATACCGGAGCGGCTACTTTCTACCAGGGAGCTCAGACCGGCCTGTGGGCCTGGCTTGGCTTTGTACTGCCGACTATGGGCGCCAATGCCGTCTTTGAAGAAAAGGGCAGGAAGCTGTTTGCCATTAATGCCGGCTACCCGCTGCTAGCCCTTATTCTAATGGGCGGCCTGCTCGCCGTTTGGTAGCTTCTTGCAAGGAGCCCCCTTGCAATAGAAGGCGAAGCGAGAACTGCAAGCTGAAAACTGTAATCTGTAAACTTTGGCAACAAACCTGTTGCCAGCCTTAACCATAACCATTATAATAATATTCAGATTTAAGGTTTGTGAGTGAGAGGGAAGTCAGCTGAAACTAAGATTGCTTAATCTTTCTAAATCCATACAACTCCACCCCCGACTAGGAGGGGGTGGTAGTGATTTATTCCCGCTCCGAAACCAATCTGGCCACCTCCTTTTAAATAAACTCTTCTTATTAACTACAGTTGTCATCATCGGAGCTTCGGCTGGCCTTATAGCCGACCGGTTCATTACCTACCCAGGTGAGCGTGGCCAAACCGGAACAGCCGGGATTAACGGTGCTAATGGCATAGATGGGCAAGATGGCACCATAGGTCTAGCAGGCGAGATTGGCCCACAGGGTTTGCAAGGTGCCATTGGCGACCAAGGCCCCGAAGGCCCTAGTGGCAGCATTGGCGACTCCCAATTATCTTCTAACGTCGCCTTACTCGACCGCAACTCCCAGACTTTCACTGGTAATAATCAGCTGTTTAGGAATAATACCGATTCTACTACTGCTTTCGGCGTACAGAATACGGCAGGGGGTACGATTCTAAATGTCGATACCAGCAATGGCTATGTGGGCATTGGCACTGCTACGCCGAGCCGGAACTTGCATGTAATGGGTAGCTTGGGGGTTGGAGCGGGGTTAATTACAGATGGGTTTGTAAATTTCTTTGGCACCCTTAGTAATACTGCGCCTGGTGCTACTGCTGGTGTACATAGTTCAATCATGGTCAACCCAGCTTCAAGCTCCTCGACTGAGTTTCGATCGTTCGTAATGTCAGCGGAAGTTCCAACCACCAATACCCAAACACTTACTGGTAATGTCATGGGCGGACATTTCGAAACCCGATGGCAGGGTAGTGGCAGCGCGACATCACTTATAGGCGGCCGGTTGGCTACCTGGATTCCAGGTGCTGGCCAAAGCTTTGGTACTATTACCAATACATACGGTGCTCAAGTCCAGGGGTTGGCCGAGTTTGCTGCGACAGCCATCACTGGCACTGTTACTAGGGCAACCGGCTTGTTGGTGCAGAATAGTAGCTCAAACAATAACTTACTGCAAAATTCTGTTGGGATTGATGTTGCCGGCCAGACTGCGGGTATTATCTCGGATATCGGAGTCAGGATCGCCAAGGCTGATACCTATACCTTGCAGCTGTCTGATACTGGGGGAACCGCTGCTGGGGGTATAACTTTTGGCACCGACACTAACCTCTATCGCCAAGGAGTAGGAGTATTACAAACTGACGGCTCATTACGATCTCTTAGGGCATCGGCTAGCGATCTTGCATATTTGTCAGCTGTTACTAGCGATAGCATCAATCGCTTTGCCATCAGGGCGGACGGGTCTATGGAATGGGGTCCAGGTGGAGCCAGTGTCCGCGACACCAGTCTTTACAGATCTACCAGTGCGGGGCTCCCGGTGCTTCGTACCGATCAAACTGGCGGTTTTATTGTAGGAGGAACAGGAGTCACGGGTGGGCGAATCGGTTCAATTAACCAGACTACTGCTGGTAATTCTTTCACTACCTTTGTCAGCGGAGAAACACAAAATCGCTTTGTAATTAATGCTACTGGCAAGCATGACTGGAGCGATGGTACCAATGTCGCCGATACCAACCTCTACCGCGGGGCGGCTAATGAACTTAGAACCGATGATGATCTGAGGGTTGGAACTGGTACCACCGGCTGTGTGAAGGATGCCGATGCCACAGTCATAGCCGGCAGCTGTTCCTCAGATGAAAGGTTAAAAAAGAACATTACGAATGTATCAGATATACTCTCTAGCTTCGGCCAGCTAAAGGTCGTGAATTATGATTGGCGCAGTGATGAGTTCCCAGAGTACAACTTTGGCACGGCTACTCAAACCGGTCTAATTGCCCAAGACGTAGAACTACTATTCCCAAGCTTAGTCTCAACCGACAGCAATGGTTATAAAACCCTAGACTACACCGGCCTGGGCATCCTGAACATTAAAGCCACTACAGAACTTGATGCAAAAACCAAAGGCCTTGAACAAAGAATTGCGACTCTAGAGCAAGTGCAGGGTCAGGGCAGTGACTTCGCAAACCTAAACGTATCCGGTACAGCTACCATTAATAACTTAGTAGTAACCGGTACTGCCACCTTCGAAGGGGGCATAACGATTGCCGGCCACATAAAAGGCAACGAAGACACTAGAGGAGAAGTTGTAATTCCAGCGGGGCAGACATCTGTCCATAAAGCTTTCCTAAAACCATACAGCACCAAACCATTCATTGTTGCCAGCCCAGTAGGCACGCCTATAATTTACTCTATAGAAAGCGATAAAATCGGCTTTACCATAAAAATAGCCGAACCGGATACAATCGAGAGAGTCTTCTATTATATGGTTCAAGAATAACTACACTTGCCTTGAAGGTGAACAGATAGCAAACAGTAAGCTATAGCTCCCGGCGGGGGAGTACCACCTCAATACCAGGATCGTACTTAGTTGGTTCCGGATCAATACAAGCCTCAATTTGCGCGAGTGTCTTGGCTTTATCGAACCCTTTGCCTATAAACACCAGAGCAGTCTGGGGCTTTTCCTCGCCCCAGTCTGTCCAGGTAATGTCGGCTCGTTTGCCTACCAACTGAAAGAGATATTTGCGTCGGTGGCCTTTATTACCTAAGTTCACGAAGCCTTTAGCCCGGTAAACTTCATTTGGTATTTGCTTGTTCACGAAGTTCTGGAACTTCAGCGGGTCTAAGGCCTTATCTGTCTCAAAGCTGACACTGGAATAATCATCATGCGCGTGCTTGTGTTTATGCCCTGGTTCCTTGTGCTCAGCCCGCTCCGGTTCCTGACCCAGGAGCAAACGCACATCCACCTGGGCGTGCTTGGCCGTAAAAATGCGCACCCGTTCGTTCATGCCTTTAATCAGTTTGGTTATATCATCGACTTTGCTCTTCGGCACCAGATCGGTCTTATTAATAATCACAAAGTCGCTGTATTCTATCTGACGTATAGCCGAATCGTGTTCTGCGGCATTCTTCTCTAAATTGTAGGCATCAATAATCGCAATGATGCTGTCTAGCCGGGTGTAGCGGCCCATGGCAGCGCGCAGGGTGGCGGCCAGGTCTGAAGGCTCGGCCAGTCCACTTGCTTCTATAATAATGTAATCTATCTGGCTGCCGGGGTGGGCGAACTGGCTAATGGCTTCATCTAGCTCTAGCGAACTCAAACTGCAGCACATACAGCCGTTGGTCAGCTCTAGCGTTTTATCTGTGCGGGCGGCAATCAGCTTGGAATCGATATTAATCTGCCCGTAATCATTCACGACCACGCCGATTTTTAAACCCTGGTTGTTTTCCAGAATATGGTTGAGCAGGGTGGTCTTGCCTGAGCCCAAAAAGCCGGTAATGGCAGTAATCGGAATCTTCTTCATATCACCATTATATAGGAAGCTGGTTCCAATGGGTTTATGCTTTTAAATAACAGATAGAACTTACGTTTTTAATGTTTTTAAAGCCTAATGGTGATATTACTTGATATAATTTAACTATGAGGGTATTAAAAGATTTCAGTGTAGAGAGCGATCAAACTGTTCTATTATCTTTCGGGGATGGTGCAACTAGCCGTGTCTGCCCGACTGAGCTGGAAAAATACTTGAGCGGGCAGGATTTAGAAAAAGTGCGCCGAGCTATTAGGCTCCGCCATAAGTTTTTAAGAGGAATCCTCCCACCAATGCTAATGACTGTCTTAATTGTCGCTAATGCGGCCTTGCTCTTATATGACACCAAACAGTTTACCCGTATCTTAGGCGAGAGACAGAAAACAGCCCCCATTACAGAGTCCGATACTAAGATAATGCGCGGGATATGGAGCCAGGTACCCGGTACTGTGCCCGCTGCGCCTAATGCTGCCCAGAAAATTCCAGGTACCCAGCCGGCATCAATTATTCTTCCGGCTCCTGCTGCACCGACCACGCCAGGCAGGCCAGAGGCTGTACCAGGTAATGGCCTGGGTCTTCAAAAAAACAGCCCGGCTGGCGGCAAACACGAAGATCAAAAAGCCAAGACTAATGAGGTGAAGGCTAGTCCCGGCAATAGAGGCAATCCCAACAACAAACCAAATTAAATTAAACTGCTTGTGCTTAACTGGTATAATGTGTAAGAACAAAGGATGGTTATGCCAAAAGTTAAGATTTACACCACGGCTACCTGTAAATTTTGCGGGGCCGAAAAAGAGTTTCTTGCCGAACACAATATAGCTTTTGAAGAAGTTGCGGTGGATACCGACCAAAAAGCGGCCGAAGAGATGGTAAAAGCCAGCGGTCAGCTGGCAGTGCCTTTTACTGTCATTCAAAAAAACGACGGTAGTGAAGAGCATATTCTGGGATTCGATCAGCAGCGATTAAGCCAAGCACTGGGGATTTAACGTGGAGGAATATGATGTAGTCATAGTCGGTGCTGGTCCCACCGGCCTAGCTGCCGCCATCTACACTACGCGTGAAGATTTAAAGACGATGGTTTTGGAAGCTGAGGTGGTAGGTGGAATGATAGCCACCACCGAGCATGTCGATAACTACCCGGGGTTCCCAGAGGGCATCGGCGGTATTGAGCTGGCCGATAATTTATGTAAGCAGGCTAAGCGCTTCGGCGCCGAGATAAAAACCGGCATTCGGGTGCAATCGATTGCAAGCCATGAAGAAGGTGTAGCAGTTACGACTTCAGGCGGGGAATTTAAAGCCAAGGCCATCTTGCTCGCCATGGGTACGGCATACCGAAAGCTGGGTGTACTGGGAGAGAAGGAGCTGACCGGCAAGGGGGTGCATTACTGTGCTACTTGCGACGGCGCTTTTTACCGCGGTAAGCATTTGCTGGCTATAGGAGGCGGTAACTCGGCTCTGCAAGAAGGTCAGTTTTTAACCAAGTTTGCTGATAAAGTGACAATGCTGGTGCGCGGACCGGCCCTAAAAGGCACACAAATCCTGGCTGAGCAGGCGGTGCAGAACCCCAAGATCGACATTCAGTTTAATACCGCGGTTGATAGCTTTGATAGTGAGGAAGGGAAGTTTACCGGTGCTGCCATTCGTAATACCAAAACCGGTGAAGTGAGCCACATTCAGGCCGACGGCGCTTTTGTATTCATCGGTCTTATTCCGAATACCGGTTGGGTGAAGGGTGCTGTGGCGTTGGACGAACGAGGGTTTGTAAAAGTCGATAAGAACTTTGCTGCCAGTCAGCCTGGCGTATTTGCGGCCGGCGACATTCGTGGGGGCTCTACCGGCCAGATCGCAAGCGCCGTGGGGGAGGGGGTTACAGCTGCTATTGCCATACGCCATCACATAGATTCCATGAACCGTCGTCCTGCCAAATCGCCTCAGTATTAAAGCGCTTATGCTAAAATAAGTAAGAATCATGGAACCAGATAAAACATCAAGTCTGACGGTAGCCTTAATATCTGTGTTACTGGGCATAGGTGCAGGTTTTGGTGGTAGTGTGCTAATCGCAAACCAACTTATTCCAACTACACCAGTCGCTAGCCAGGCGGATGCCTACACAAAGGCTGCCAATTTACGGGTGGAGTTAAACACTGTCTTTAGCGCACATGCCGGCCTTTCAGCAAGATTAACTCGGGCGACACTAGACGGAGCGCCTTATCTTGATTTGGCTTCAGCCAGCCTGGATGAGAATTCCAGTGATCTCCAGAAACTGCTGGCCGATGACTATGGGGAAGATAAAGCAAAGCAAGTTAGAGTTGCCTGGGACACTTACACCAAATCTATTCGGACCTATGCAGAAGCGATTAAAGGAGGAGACCAGACTGCAATTACCGCCAAAGCCTCTGAGCTGAATACAAACATAGAAAAAGTCATCGGCTCGCTCGCCGAGCTTAACCCCCAGCTCTCTAAAGCTAACCTGAAGAAGCATCTAGATGAACATATCGGTTTGGTTAAATCTGTAGCAGACGCTTACCGGGCGGGGGAGTATGCTAAATCGTTCGAGCGGGAAAAGGCCGATGTAGGCAAACTAGGCCAGCTAGCCGACCAGCTGGCTCAGGGTGCGATCAGCCAATTTAACGATAAATACAAGGAGAAATAGTGAAGAAGTTTACTATTATCGTTCTAGTAATTCTGCTAGCTGCCGCCGGAGTCGGCACCTATATGTACCTAGGTGGTGGCAGACAACCACAAACATTGGAGCAGCCAGCTTCTTCATCTGAAAACCCTGTGGCCACAAATGAGGTTATCATGCAAAATACTGCCTTTAACCCCAAGACCATCACCATTAAAAAGGGCACCCTAGTCACATGGACCAACCAAGATGCAGACTTGCATGATGTAATCAGTGATCAGACCGATGGCCCAAGGAGCGCACTTTTGGGTAAGGGTGAAAGCTACAGCTTTACTTTTACCAAAGCCGGTACTTATACCTATCTTTGCCAGCCGCATGCAGGGATGACAGGTACCGTCATTGTCACTGAGTAGCCTGAGGGATTGACAACCGAGGCTACCAGGAGTAGTTTATTCTTCGTGAAGACTTACACGCACAACGCAATTATTCGCGCCTTTGTTGTGCTGCTGCCGATACGGCAACAGTGAGGCTTCATGTACGCTAACTAAAAGCAGTAAGTTACAGAGGCCTCAACAGAGGCCGTTTTTAATAGTGACATTATTGCGACGGAAAACTTCAGGGTGTAGCTCAATTGGTAGAGCGGATGGCACAGCTGTCGGTTGTTGGTTCGAGTCCAGCCACCCTGATCTTGTACAGTACAACCGCTAGTGAGGTGGGAGATGGACGGAACGTGGGAGTTGGTTCACTTTGAACCCGACTACAACCGACTTCAAGCCGTAGCTCTGATGCTTGCCTGGAATGGCTTTCGGAGCGTGCATACGGAAACCGGAGAGGTTATGGATCGGTTGACTGAGCGCGATCGTAATCGGGTTCTGAGAGACAAATTCCGCAGCGTCAAGGTGATGGTACGGCGTGAACGGCTTTTGGAGGCCCTGATCCACTGCGAAGAACATCTTAAGGCCGGCCATCTGAGGCTGTCATACAGATCAGTTGATGTTTCCAGAAGCATGATCAGGGGTAAAGGCTTGCCGGTTACATCGGGCAAGCAACAGCAAACGGTCATTGCAGCATAGCGGTAACAATAAGCCCCGGACGCATAACGCGTCCGGGGTTCGGCTTTTTATTAAAGCTTGTTATACTATTTATTGTTTTATTAAGCGGTACGCAAAGGAAGTAATATGTGGTTAGGTGTAGCTGTCGCTGCAGTCGCAGCAGTTATGATCGGTGTTTTTTACTTAGGCGGGGGCAACAAGCCGCCGGCCGAGACTCCGAGCACGAAGACAAATGCCGGTACCAAGCATGCCGATCAGGGCCAGGAACACATTACAAACGGCGCTGCCCATGAGCCTTATAATTCCGATCTGCCCAGCTCTGGGCCGCATTACACAAGCCCTGCTCCCTGGGGGGTAAAAGAGCAGGAGCTGGCCGACGAGACATTAATACATAATATGGAGCACGGTGGTATTGTAATCGCTTACAAGCCGGATCTGCCGAAGGCCCAGATAGATAAGCTAAAGAACTTGTTTAATACTTTGCCCCGCAGCCAACAGTTTGGCAGCATCAAAGCGATTGTGGTGCCAAGAGCCAAAAACAGCAACGCCGTCCAATTGGCGGCCTGGACATACACCCTAAATCTCGATAATGTCGATGAAAAGCAGATTATTGAATTTTACAAAAGCCATCTCGATAAAGGACCAGAGCTGGTACCCTAGTTATTACCTTGTAGTAAAGCGCTAATGCTTATATAATTACTCCTGTAAACAGGCAAAAACAGACATATGGCTATTCGAGTCGCTATTAATGGGTTTGGCCGCATTGGCCGCAATACCTTCAAGATCGCCTTCGATAATCCGGAGCTGGAGGTGGTAGCTGTCAACGACCTAACTGATACCAAGACCCTGGCTCATCTCTTAAAACACGATTCGAACTACGGCCTTTACCATCAAGAAGTCGATTGCGACGAACAGCATATTATTGTCGGTAAGCATAAAGTCCAGGTACTGGCCGAAAAAGATCCGGCCGCTCTGCCGTGGAAAGAGCTGGCCATTGATGTGGTGGTAGAGAGTACCGGCCGTTTTACCCATTATGAAGATGCCAAAAAGCACCTGACTGCTGGCGCTAAGCGCGTAATTATTTCTGCTCCGGCCAAAGAAGAAACTATTCCCACCTACGTCATTGGTGTAAATGAAGATCAGATTAGTGCCAAAGACACCGTGGTTTCCAATGCCTCCTGCACCACCAATAGCATTACCCCGGTAGCGGCTGTAATAGAGGCCGAATTCGGTATAGAAAAGGCCATGATGACCACTATTCACTCCTATACCGCCAGCCAAGCCTTGCAGGACGGGCCGGCCAAGGATCTGCGCGAGGCGCGCAATGCTGCTGAGAACATTGTGCCGACTACAACCGGCGCCTCTAAGGCGGCCGCCCGGGCCTTCCCCGCGCTTAAGGGTATTTTTGAGGGCCTGAGCATTCGGGTGCCAACACCGGTTGTCAGCCTGAGCGATTTTACCTTTGTGACCAAAAAGGATACGACGATAGAGGAGGTAAACGCAGCCCTAATACATGCATCTCAAAGCCCGCGCCTCAAGCATATTTTGGCCGTGACCGAAGAGGAGCTTGTTTCCAGTGATTTCATTGGTAATACTTTTTCAGCCATTGCCGACCTGAAGCTTACAAACGTAGTCGGCGGTAATTTGGTAAAGGTCGTAGCTTGGTACGATAACGAATGGGGTTACTGCAATCGCATGGTGGAAGAGATCGTACTAGTAGGCAGAACTATTTGAGTAAGGAGCAATCATGAAAGTTTTTCTGGGAACTGATCACAACGGATTTGAGATGAAGAATGCGATTCGCGAGCATCTGCAGCATTCGAATTATGAGGTGGAAGACAAGGGGGCAATAACTTTGGATGCGGCTGATGATTATCCTAAGTATGCCTACTCTGTAGCCACCGAGGTACTGGGGGAAGAAAAGGCATTTGGTATTCTGGTCTGCGGCAGCGGCCAGGGTATGGCGATTGCGGCTAACCGTGTACGCGGCATACGTGCAGCGCTTATTTGGAGCCCGGCTGAGGCTAGGGCCGCCCGGCACGACGACGACGCCAACATTCTAGTACTTCCCGCCCATATGATAGATATGGACACGGCGCTTGCGATTGTGGATAACTTTCTGGAGCAGGCGTTCTCTGGCGAAGAGAGATATGTGAGAAGGATCCAGCAGATAGAACAATTATATGGTTGAGCCATGATAGAAATCGTACCGACAATTTTAGCTACCTCCAAAGAGGAGTTTGCGCTAAAGATAGAAAAGCTTAAACCTTTTGCCAGGCGCATTCATATTGATATCTCAGACGGCAAGTTTACCGATAATCCTACCATCGGCCTGGCCCAGGCCTATGGCTTGCCCGAGGTAAAGCTAGATCTGCATTTGATGGTCGGTACCCCGGCCGAGCACTTCGAAACCGCCGCTAGCCTTAAGCCCGACCTAATAATTTTTCATTTTGAGTCAGAGGGAGATAAAGCTGCCTTATTGCAAAAGTGCCGCGATCTGCATATTCGTACTGGTCTGGCCCTGCTACCGAGCTCCACACCTGAAATGGTTCAGTCTTTGCTGCCTAGCATCGATCACGTATTGGTATTTACCGGACATCTCGGCTATAACGGCGGGAAGTTCCAGGCCGACCAGCTGGCAAAAATCGCAAAGCTCCGCCAGCTTAAGCCTGAGCTGGAGATTAGCGTAGACGGGGGAATTAATGATTCTACCGCGCGCGAGGCGGCCCTGGCCGGCGCCGACGTGCTTTATGCCGGTGGGTATATTCATTCTGCTCAGGATCCGCAAGCTGCTTATAAGACTTTGGTAAACGCAGCTGAGTCTGCGAGGAAATCGGGATGATGACGATACCCCAGCTAGAGAAGCAGGCTAACGAGATCCGGCAGGACATAATTAAGATGCTGGTACAAGCCGGCAGCGGGCACTCGGCCGGCCCGCTTGGCATGGCCGATATTTTTACGGCCCTGTACTTTAGAATTCTGCGCCACGACCCAAAGGACCCCGATTGGCCGGAGCGCGATAGGCTAGTGCTTTCGAATGGCCACATTGTGCCGGTGCGTTATGCCACTATGGCTAGGGCCGGGTATTTTCCCGTTAGTGAGCTTGCGACTCTGCGCAAATTCAGCTCCCGACTGCAGGGCCATCCGGAGCGCAAACGCCTGCCGGGTATGGAAACCACTAGCGGCCCCTTGGGCAGCGGGCTTTCTCAGGCCTGTGGTATGGCAATGGCACTGAAAATAGATGGCGTAAAAGATAGACGTATATACTGCTTGATGAGCGACGGCGAGCTGGAGGAGGGGAACATTTGGGAGGCCGCTCTGTTCGGCGCCAAATACAATCTGCATAATCTTACCGCCATTATCGACCGCAATAATATTCAGATCGATGGCCCAACCGAGACCGTAATGCCGCTGGAAGACCTGCCGGCCAAGTGGCGGGCATTCGGCTGGCACGTAGTTGAAATCGACGGCCATAATATGCAGCAAGTTATTGATGCCTGCAATATGGCTAAATCAGTCAGCGAACAACCGACCGTAATAATCGCCTACACCACACCGGGCAAGGGAGTGGACTTTATGGAGCATGATTTCCGCTGGCACGGCAAACCGCCGAATAAAGAGGAGGCCAAAAAAGCTTTGCATGAATTGAGAACGCTTAAAGGGCGTATTCGTGGAGAGCACGAATGAAGCTCAACCCAGACTTGC
The DNA here is from genome assembly GCA_035536395.1 of Candidatus Dormiibacterota bacterium. Lineage (NCBI taxonomy): Bacteria > Bacillati > Candidatus Dormiibacterota > Candidatus Dormiibacterota bacterium. Next base: position 23,937 of record DATLOE010000018.1, on the reverse strand, counting down.
ATAAGAAGGAGGTTGAGCAGGAGGCGATTCGCGTCGGCTTCGGTCGTGGGCTAGTGACGGCCGGGGAGCGCAATGGGCAGATTGTGGCTCTGTGCGCGGACCTGACCGAATCGACCAAAATGGACGGATTCGCCAAGGCTTTCCCCGAACGTTTCGTGGAAGTCGGCGTGGCCGAGCAGAACTTAGTGACGGTTGCGGCCGGAATGGCCCTTGTGGGCAAGGTACCGTTCGTTTCCTCTTACGCGGCATTCTCCCCCGGGCGCAACTGGGAGCAGATTCGCACCACCATCTGCCTGAATGATACTAACGTTAAAATTGCCGGCTCCCATGCTGGAGTATCGGTGGGCCCAGACGGCGCCACCCACCAGATGCTGGAAGACATCGCCCTAATGCGCGCGCTGCCGAATATGATGGTAGTAGTGCCCTGCGACAGCCTGGAGGCCGAAAAGGCTACCATGGCCATTGCCGCCCACACCGGCCCGGCCTATATCCGCCTGGCGCGCGAAAAGTCTCCGATTGTAACAACGGCCGAGACGCCTTTTGCACTGGGCAAAGCCCAGGTATTCCGCGAGGGCAGCGATGTCACAATAGCGGCCTGCGGGCCGATGGTCTACCAAGCGCTTGAGGCAGCGGAGATGCTCGCTAAAAAGAAGATTAAGGCCGAGGTCATAAACGTGCCGGTTGTAAAGCCGCTTGATACAATGACCTTGCTGGCTTCCATCCGCAAGACCGGCCGAGTGGTTACGGTTGAAGAAGCTCAGATTAACGGCGGCCTGGGCGGAGCGATTGCCGAACTAGTCGGCGAAAACCACCCCGTGCCGCTAAGAAGGATTGGAATGAAAGATAGGTTCGGTGAATCGGGCAAGCCAGATGAGCTGCTTGAGCATTTCGGTCTGACCGCCCCGCATATTGTTAAAATTGTCGAGGAACTTGTTAAATGAGAATTTTCATCGTTTGCAGTAAGGCGTTTTATGACAAAGTTTTAGAAATTAAAAAACCACTCGAGGAAGCTGGTCACACCATAACCCTTCCAAACAGTTTTGATAATCCTGCTCGCGAAGATGAAATGCGTGTCAAAGGCGAACTTACTCATGCTGAGTGGAAGGCAGAGATGATTAAGGAGCAAAATAAAAAGATTGCTTTGAACGATGCGATCTTAGTGATTAATTATAAGAAAGACGATCAAGAAAATTATATTGGCGGAGCGACTTTTTTAGAAATTTACAAAGCGTTTGAGCTAGGTAAGAAAATATTTTTTTATAATCCAGTACCAAATGGCATCTTGCGTGATGAGTTACTGGGAATGCAGCCGACCATCATTAATGGTAACCTAGCTTTAATTGAGGCCTGATATGCGTAGTGAGCAATTAGAAAAAATCAAACAAGGTAAAGGGTTCATTGCGGCCCTAGATCAAAGTGGCGGCAGCACACCTGGCGCCTTGGCTAGCTACGGCATACCAGAGAGCGCGTACTCCAGTGAGGCCGAAATGTTTGAGCTGGTCCACAAAATGCGCACTAGAATAGTCACCAGCCCAGCCTTTAGCGGCGAGTGTATATTAGGCGCGATTCTATTCAAGGCTACCGCGGAGAGCCAGATAGACGGTCTGGATAGCGCTGATTACTTGTGGCAGCGTAAACAGATTGTGCCATTCCTGAAGACCGATAATGGTTTAGCCGAGGAATCAAATGGGGTGCAGCTAATGAAGCCGGTGCCAGGACTGCCAGAGCTGCTCGCGTTTGCCGCTGGGAAGAACATCTTCGGCACCAAGATGCGCTCGCTTATCAAAAGCTACTCCAAGGCCGGTATCGCCGAGGCAGTCAGCCAGCAGTTTGAGTTTGCGCGCCAAGTGACAGCTGCCGGGTTGGTACCGATCGTAGAACCCGAAGTAGACATTCATGCCGCGGATAAGGCTGAGTGCGAGCAGGAGCTGCGCAGCCAACTGCAGTCAGAGCTGGATGCCCTAAACCCAGGTCAGGAAGTCATGCTTAAGCTGACCTTGCCGGAGGAGGATGATTTTTACCGCCCGCTTACCGAGCATCCTCGGGTCATCAGAGTTCTGGCGCTATCAGGGGGCTATGGAACCCGCGAAGCTTGCGTTCGCTTAAAGCGCAATCATAATGTTATAGCCAGCTTTAACAGAGCACTCTCGGAGGGCTTAAGTGCCAGCCAGACCGATGAAGAGTTTAATAAGATGCTAGAGGATACTATTGCAGCCGTATACGATGCCTCTACAAATAAACAGTAGAGAATTTGACTTTTTGGCCGTAAAAAGGCATTATTAAGCATAAGAAGAATCAAGGAAGTGAGCATGAAAAACTTAATTAAGAACCAACGCGGAACGCTTTTATTCGAGATAATCTTAATAGTGATTATTCTGGCTCTGGCTGGGTTTGCGTACTGGCAGGCTACTCAGATTCGCACCGTGCAGGAAAACAGCGCAAAAGAGCAAAAGACCGAAAAGAAGAAAGAAAGCAGCATTAGTATAAAAGAGCTCGGCATTAAGATGACTCTGCCCGAAGGGCTTGATGACTTAATCTACTACACCAAGGCCGACCAGCAGGAAACAGACGCAAACGGCAAGGCCTACACTGCCACCTATGTTTACTTCAGCACTAAGTCGCTTCTCAAGCTTGATACCGGCTGCGCTGCCGCGCAAGGACCCATCGGCGCCATGACTAAATTCGGCAGCGACCCTTCGGTGCTGAGCCTGCCCAATTCGGGGGCTGCCAAGAAGGTTGGCAGCGTGCATGTGGAATTTTCTGAACCTCAGGCCTACTGCTCAGATATTGCTGAGGCCAAAGGCCTGGCCGACAAGCAGAAAAAGCTTCTGAAGCAAGCCTTTGAAACCGCCAAGCCACTGCAGTAAATATTTACAAGCTTTAATCTGAAAACTTTGCAAAAAACGATATATTTTTTAAACCATAACCGGTATAATTAAGGCAAATGGATCATTCGCATATCAGAGTAATTTCTATCGGTTCGGCCACTCAAGATGTGTTTTTAATGGGCAAGAACTTGGCAGCTAAGCGTGATGTACGCACCCATAGCTATGTGGAGCAGTTTCCGCTGGGCGCCAAGCTCGATATTGAGGCTGTGCATTACGATACTGGCGGCGGAGCGGCTAATGCGGCCGTGACCTTTGCCCGCCAAGGCCTCACTAGTTCATATTCTGGCAAAATCGGCCGCGATCCGGCCGGCGCCGAGATTATGAGGGTACTCAAGAAAGAGGGCATTATTACCAGTCATGTAAAAATAGACCACAAGCATGGCACCGGATACTCCACTATTCTGCTGGCCCCCAATGGTGAGCGTACTATTCTCTCTTATCGTGGAGCCTCCAGTTATTTGCGCCCTGAGGATTTTTATAATCAAGTTCTGGATGCCGATTGGTTCTACATCTCTTCGCTTAGCGGTAATCTGGAATTACTCAAGCGCTTATTGCTGCATGCAAGTAAGTACAACATAAAAGTAGCACTCAACCCCGGCGGGGGAGAACTGGCCAATGCCGCTAAGCTGCGCAAACTGCTCAGCCAAGTGCATATACTAATGGCCAACCGCCAAGAGATGCAGCTGCTGTTCGGCGGCGAAACGCCGGTAGAAACTATGGTAAACGCGATGCCGGAATGCCATTACGTGGTGATGACAGACGGCCCTCGCGGCAGCTATGCTACCGTCGGTAATATCATTTACTACACCGGTCAGTATAAGAAGGTGAAGGTGGTGGATAGGCTGGGCGCGGGTGACGCCTTTTGCTCTGGGTTCGTAGCCGCGATTGCCAAAGGCATGCCGATAGAAGACGCCATGAGCCTAGGCAGCGCTAATTCGACCTCTGTAGTGGAGCAGATCGGAGCCAAAGCCGGAATTTTACGGGAAGGGCATAAAGTTAAGCGGATGAAAGTAAAAAGAGCCTCCATATGAGCCGCTTGGGGGAATTTTTACAGGCCAAACAGCCGCTCTTTGATACAGCACTAAAACAACTAGAGGATCGCAGCGGGCGCAAGGGTGTAGATGTGGCGCTGACGGCGGAAGTAGCTACAAAATCGGCCGAGTTTATTAAGCGTTTAAAGCTAGATCCGGAATGTACCGGTCCCGAGCTGTATCAGGCATTAATAGATCAAGTAGCCAAGCACGATCATCAACTAGCTGAGGCTATCGGGGGCAGTGATCCAGCCGATGTAGCGCAGATGATTCCACTGATTCTTAAGCATGTCCAGCAGGTAGATATGCCGCGCTCCGGCTGCTTCCTGAAGGTGAAGGTCGCTGAAGCACTGCTGAAGAAAATGCCGCCTAAGGAGGTTATAAAGCATCTGGGCTATAAGAACCTGGCCGAAATGCTGCGGAACGAAAACGTTTTTGAAATCTACGGTGCACTACGCTTTGCCGAAACTGCCGATTGGCTGAACGAGTTTAATGCACAGTATGCTCAGCTGAAACACAGCGATTTTGAGCCGCGTGACATTCAGATAATCCGCTTTGATGCTAAAAAGTGGGGCGGCATTACCGAGCATTTTGTAGCCAAGAAGCTGCATAACATTACCAACCTCAAAGAGCTAGGCGCCATCTGTATTCTGCCGATTAAAATCAAACATATGCCGGGTGTCACGCTTAAAATTATGCCGCTAATCTTCCACTATTTTAATGAAATCCGCTTGTACAGCTCTTTCTTTAAACTGATTAAGAACAAGCAGAACTTTGGTGAAATTGTCGCCACTACCCTAATTGCCGATACCCCGAATATTCCGATTACCCAAGGGCAGAACATCCACTGGCGGGTTATACAGCGCTACTTTGGTAAGCTAAAAAATGAGCCGCATCCCGAGATTTTTGAACCCCACGTTCAGCCAGAGGATTTACATTGGCGCAAGGCTGAGGAACTTCTGTATGAAGTCGATCCGTACCTTACTGCCTGGCGCGATATGGATTATGTGGCGGTTATGAAGCCAGACGGTCCCGTTACTTTCAATCTCATGGATATTTCGCTTAGTTATTCTAACGGACTCAAATACCAAGACCGGTACTTATATCATTTCCGGGAATCGCTGTGGAATGAGATCTTTGCCCGCTATATGGGGCAGAAAGTGCTAGAAGAGCAGTTACTGGTTAAGCTGAATAATGATCTAATTGCCCCGGAAAAGCTTTGATGATAGGAGAAGCATGAGCAAAAAGTACCCCTATCAAATATGCGTCTCCGGTGCTGCTCGCGGCAGCAGCGTTAAAAAATCTTACCTGCTGGCCGAGCGAGCCGGTGTATGTGTTGCTAAGCGCGGGCATGTGCTTCTAACCGGCGCCACCACCGGGCTGCCCGATTTTGCGGCTATGGGTGCCAAAAAGGCCGGCGGGGTTTCAATTGGTTTCTCCCCGGCCATCAGCCGCCGTGAACACATTAATACCTATAAGCTTCCATATAAATCGTACGACAGTATAGTATGTACCGGGTTCGGCTATACCGGGCGCGACTTGTTGCTGGTCCGGGCCAGCGATGCGCTGGTGACTATTGGCGGGCGAATCGGCACCATGCAGGAGTTCTCTATCGCTTTTGAGGAGAAGACGCCGATTGGGGTAATAATTGGCTCGGGTGGGATAAGTGACGCGATTGCCGAGGTGCTTAAGGCCGCCAGGCGCCGCCGCCACACCGTGCTGTTCGATGATAACCCCGAAGCTTTAATAGACCGTTTAATTGAGATTTTAGATATTAAAAACAAAAAAGTTTAAGGGGCGCTTTCGTTCATCTGGCGGCTGCCGGAAGAACTACTCACGCCCCTTTGGGCATCATGATTTACTTTTTTTGGCTGGCTGCAGTACGACTCCAGCTACCAAGAGCAGAGTGGCGATACACAGCAGGCCAAGCGAAAGTTCATGAATACCATTACGCCCCAAAGCTGCCAGTAATATTGCTATTCCGAAAACCAGCAGCACGCCGATTATCGCGCGGTGTTCGCGCCGGCGGTTAGTATCTGACTTCTGCCAAAGGCCGTTGTCTGTACAGCGGTGGGCGATTATGGGAATGGCTACGACTGCCGACGCGCAAAGCAGAATGGCAATCGTCAGCCAAACGTTCTCCCAGGCAACCGCCATCACTAGAGCCGGAACTGCCACTATTGCTGCGAGAGTAAACAGTCTATTTGCCATTTACTCCCCCAGCTGCTTCGGGTTTTACTACCTTGAGACTGATTGACCCCGTGCACTTGGCTCGGTCAAAGACCGCCTCGCGCAGCTTCTTGGTCTCGGCTTTTACGTCTTGCCCAGGGTATTGGTACACGGTGCCTTCTATGACACAGCGCTTGCTGAGGTTGGACAGGACGCTGTCCTTGGCCGAATTTTCTGTAGACTCCACCATCATCCATATGCCTGTCCACACTACTACTCCAAGAAATAGCCCTATCCCCACGTTGCGACCATGCAACAGAAAAGCGAAAGCTGTAAATGTGATAATAAACCCAATGAAAAACTGGATTTCCATTTGTACTCCTTCCGAGATCTTCTGACAGCAGAAAGTTATACGACAGTATAATGTTTAATATACTTTGTCAATTAGTCATAATCTGTTGCATCAGGTAAGCATAAGCAATATAATGAGAATATGTTGGAGTATATATCCGTGCATATTTCTGGTGGGAACTATTGCCTATGAAGCTTACTTTCGGCAAGCTCGCAGTAATATCTGTAATCACCACCATTATAGGTGCCACCTCGGGCTTCTTGGCAGACCGACATCTTGTCTACCCCGGTGAACGTGGTCCCAAAGGCGAGCAGGGGATGACGGGTGCAGTTGGATCACAAGGCACTGTTGGTTTGATTGGCGAGGCAGGGCCTCAAGGCCCCCAGGGCTCAGCCGGTACCCCAGGCCCCACCGGCCTCCAAGGCTCAGCCGGCCCGCAAGGAGAACAAGGTCTTCAAGGCTCAACTGGCCCCACTGGTGCAACAGGTGCAACTGGTGCCCAGGGCCCTTCTGGCACTGCCACCTGCCCTAATGGCACTTGTGTATCGTTGCAAGCCACATCTCCCGGAGTCCAAGAGACCGGCAACATCAATGTTTCAGGCACTATCATCGCCTCTACTTTCAGCGGCTCAGGTGCTTCACTAACCTCCCTTAATGCCACTAATATATCTTCCGGCACCCTAGCCGATGGGAGACTGTCTGCCAATGTATCTCTACTGGGCCAAACCATAGAGAATGCAGAACTGGCCGGTAGTATTTCTGATAGTAAACTGCTGACAATCTCCACTGCCGGCAAGGTGGCAGATAGTGCACTAAGCTCCAACGTCACCATCCAGGGCAACACCTTCAATGGGGTTTCTCAGTTGGTACAGCTAAACGCCTCCACCCAACTGCCAGCTGTTTCCGGAGTCTTACTTACCTCCCTTAATGCCACTCAACTAACCTCTGGCACAGTAGATAACGCCAGACTAAACTCCTCGGTCTCACTCTTAGGCCAGCTGATAGAGAATGCTGAACTAGCCGGCTCTATAGCTGACTCTAAACTTAATACTATCTCGACAGCTGGCAAGGTAGCAGACAGTGCCTTAAGTAGTAATGTAGCCCTCTTAAGTGCAGCCAATACCTTCTCTAATACTAACTCTATCCAAAAGACCTCAACCACTGCCTTTAGAGTCCAGAACGATGCCGGAGCTACTACCTACCTAGGGGTAGACACTTCAGCCGGCATACTGTTCTCAAGCGTAGCCGATGGAGCCAGTGCTGTTGGGTTCAAGTTTAATACCTCAGTAACATACTCTACCGCAGGAGCTAAACTACTATCCGTCAGTAACAACGGAGCAGAGAAGTTCGCGATAGATAAGGATGGACGCATAACTACAGCTAGTGTTAACAGCGCTTCAATTGTGGATGGCTCAGTTACTTCAGCCGACTTAGCCGCCCAAGAAGCCTGGCATGAGGTGGGAGCTGGAGGTGAGCCAGCTTTCTTAAACACATGGACAAATTACGGAGGAAATTATGCTACAGTGGCATTTCGCAAGGATCACTTTGGCATCGTTCACCTTAGAGGCGTGACTAAGAGTGGAACAATGAACACTGGAGTATTTGCGCTGCCGGTAGGATATCGCCCGGCGGCATGGGAGCAGTTTCAATTATCCTACGGCGGGAATACTTCGATCGAAGTCCAAGCCAGTAATGGGCAGGTAGTTGCATATGGTACGTACAACGGGTTTATTAGCCTTTCCGGCATTACCTTCCAGGCGGCACCGTAGACAATATAGTTTATACCTCTATCTGTTGATATAATGATTGGATGACCAAATTCCAGATTCAAAGCGAATACAAACCGGCGGGGGATCAGCCCAAAGCTATTGAGGCCCTGACAGAGGGTATCGAGCGAGGCGACCGGGAGCAGACGCTTTTGGGTGTGACAGGCTCGGGCAAGACCTTTACTATGGCAAATGTAGTGCAGAATGTGCAGAAGCCAACGCTCGTCTTGTGCCACAATAAAACCCTGGCGGCCCAACTGTATGGCGAATTCAAACAGTTTTTTCCTAATAACTCCGTGCAGTATTTTGTAAGCTACTACGATTACTACCAGCCAGAGGCCTACATACCCCGCAGCGATACATATATAGAAAAAGACTCCTCGATTAATGAGGAAATAGACAGGTTGCGTCACGCCGCCACCATGAGCCTGCTGACGCGCAAAGACGTGCTGATTGTGGCTTCTGTAAGCTGTATTTACGGCTTGGGCAGTGTGGAAGATTACACCAGTATGACGGTAGACGTGAAGGTGGGGGAGGTGCGCAAACGCGATAAACTGCTGCGGCTTTTGACCGACGTTCAGTATTCGCGTAATGACATAAGCTTTACCCGAGGCACGTTCCGGGTGCGGGGCGATACGGTAGAAGTATTCCCGGTCGGTGGCGACACAGCTTACAGGATTCAATTCTTTGGCGATGAAGTAGAGCGCATCCGCCAGGTAGATCCGCTAACGGGCGAGGTGTTGGCAGACAGGCAAGAGCTTAAGATATTCCCGGCCAAGCACTTTGTAACCCCACATCAGAAGCTGGTGCGCGCTATAGTGCAGATTAGGGCCGAAATGGAGCAGCGGGTAAAGCAGCTGGAATCCCAGAATAAACTGCTGGAGGCCCAGCGCTTAAAACAGCGCACCAACTTCGATATGGAAATGCTAGAGCAGACCGGCTATGTGGCTGGGATCGAAAACTACTCTAGGTATCTGACCAACCGTGAGCCGGGGGAGCAGCCGGCAACACTGCTCGATTACTTCCCCGATGATTTTCTAATGTTTGTAGACGAAAGCCATATGACTATTCCGCAGGTGCGCGGTATGTATAACGGCGATAGGGCGCGTAAAACAACTTTGATAGAGTACGGTTTCCGTCTGCCCAGTGCGCTCGATAACCGTCCGCTGAAATTCGACGAGTTCGAGCGGCACCTGCACCAGGCGGTGTACGTTTCTGCTACCCCCGCCGAATGGGAGGTTAAGCGCTCAGCTCAGGTGGCAGAGCAGGTGGTGCGGCCTACGGGGCTGCTCGATCCAGCCATCAGCGTGCGGCCGGTAAGACACCAGATAGATGACCTTATCAACGAAATCCGTGAAACTGTTAAAAAGAAAGAGAGGGTACTAGTAACCACGTTAACCAAACGGATGGCGGAGGATCTCACCGAGTACCTGCAGGAAGCCGGCATAAAGGTGCAGTACTTGCACTCAGAGGTCCATACTTTAGATAGGCTGGATGTGCTGCATGGTCTGCGCTCAGGTAAGTACGACGTGGTGGTGGGGATTAACCTGCTGCGAGAGGGCCTGGACCTGCCCGAGGTCAGCTTGGTGGCTATTCTAGATGCCGATAAGGAAGGGTTTCTGCGCAGCGATCAGGCATTAATACAGACCATCGGCCGGGCTGCCCGCCATGTGGATGGGCGGGTAATAATGTATGCCGATAATATGACCGGTTCTATGAAGCGGGCAATTGGGATAACAGATAAGCGCCGTAAGCTGCAGGCTGAGTATAACCAGAAGCACAACATTACCCCGGCTGGCATAAAGAAGGCGCTGGCTGAGAGCATGCGGGCCGAAGAGGAGGCCGAAGTAGGTGACATTAAGCCGCTGGAGATTAAAGGGATACCAAAAGACGAGCGTAAACATTTGGTTAGCGAGCTGACCCAGCAGATGATGCTGGCTGCCGAAAATCTGCAGTTTGAGCGGGCTGCCGCCCTGCGCGACCAGATAGAGGAGCTGAAAGCGGCCCTTAAAACTAAGCGAAAATAACTTTACAAATTAAACCTTTTATGCTATAGTGTCAGGCAGCATCCGGTGAGGATGAGTATGCGGGCAAATAACCCGTTTTACAGATTGGGGAGGATTCATGGATGGTCACGACCCATACGCCAGGAAGATGCAGGATCGTTACGAGGAGCTGGATATGATCATTAAGATCATTGCTTTTCCATTCAACTTCTTACGGTTCGTGCTCTTCCAAATACGCCCGACCGGTTCACCGACTAGCTCCAAGGCTTAGAGAGGGAGGAAGCAGTATGCTGTACCGTTCCGGAAACACCCGCCAGCTTCCTTCGGTAGACTGGAGGGTAGTAAGAGCACAGCTGCCGATGGTGGCTATTGTAGCCGCATTTGCGGTCTACACGTTTTCGCCGTTCGTGGCCGCCGTTCTGGCAATTGGAGCCATGGCCATGGTGCCAAAGCTCCTGTCTAGCAATGGCAGCAGCCTCATGAAGTAAGCAAGCCCCGGTTAACACCGGGGCTTTTCATATCCACACCCACTACTCTTGATAACCGGGCGTTTTTTGCGTATAATCAAGACTTGTTTTTAGAGGGCAGTAGGAGTGATTACTTGAGTATGCAAGATAAGATTGTGGTGCGCGGAGCCCGCGAACACAACTTGAAAAACATCAATGTCGAAATCCCCCGCGATAAACTAGTGGTAATTACAGGGCTTTCCGGTTCGGGTAAATCCTCACTGGCATTTGATACAATTTACGCTGAAGGCCAGCGCCGTTATGTAGAATCGCTCAGTGCTTACGCCAGGCAGTTTCTGGGTTTAATGGAAAAGCCGGACGTGGACCAGATAGATGGTTTGAGTCCCGCTATTTCAATTGACCAAAAATCGAGCTCTCGCAACCCCCGCTCCACAGTCGGTACTGTGACAGAAGTGTACGACTACCTGCGCCTGCTGTACGCCCGCATTGGCGTTCCGCACTGTCCGATCTGCGGCCATGAGGTGGCCCGGCAGACAAGCCAGCAGATAGTAGACCAGATTATGAACCGCCCGCAAGGCGAGCGCATTATGGTGTTGGCTCCGGTAGTGGAAGATAAAAAGGGCGAACATCGACACCTGGCTCCAGAGCTAAAAAAGGCCGGCTTTTCGCGTGTGCGCATAGACGGCACAATCTACGACTTAGATGAGTTTCCGAATCTGGATAAGCACAAAAAACACACTATCGAAGCGGTGGTAGACCGGTTGGTAGTTGAAGAGGAATCAAAAAAGCGCCTAAGCGAATCAGTGGAGCAATCGCTGAACTTAGGCGAGGGTATGGTAAAGATTTTAGAAGCTGACTCAGGTAAGCTCGATGTATTCAGTGAGCACTACGCCTGCCCCGACCACCCAGAGCTTAGTATGCCCGAGATCGCTCCGCGTAACTTTTCTTTCAACTCCCCGCACGGCGCCTGCCCCCACTGTACCGGCCTCGGTATGCGGCTGGAGGTTGACCCAGAGGTGGTCATTCCCAACCGACGGCTGACTATTTCAGAGGGCGCTATTCGCCCTTGGGCACGAACCACCTCGCGTATTACCTGGTATACCAAGCTGTTGGCGGGTGTGGCTAAGAAGTTTCGTTTTTCACTAGATACTCCAGTAGCCCAAATGCGCCCTGACGACCTGCGCACTATTCTCTATGGCGCAGGCGACACTACGATTGACGTTAAGGGCCCCGGCGGCCGCACCTACCACACTACTTACGAGGGTGTAATTCCTAATTTGGAGCGCCGCTATCAAGAGACCGATTCCGATTTTGTGCGTCGGGAAATCTCTAAATATATGACTGAATGCGAATGTCCGGTATGTAAGGGACAGCGGCTTAAGCCGGAAATGCTGGCTGTTACCGTCCAGCAAAAATCGATAGTAGACATCACCAAGCTTTCGATCGCCGATGCCACTAAGTTTTTTGAAGAATTAAAGCTGAGTGGCAAAGAATTGGAGATCGCCAACCAGATATTAAAAGAAGTGCGTTCGCGCTTACAGTTCTTAAACGATGTTGGACTCTCATACCTCACGCTCGATCGCAGCGCAAACACCCTGGCCGGCGGCGAGGCACAGCGCATTCGCCTAGCTACCCAAATCGGCTCTAGTTTAATGGGTGTGCTATACATTCTAGATGAGCCATCCATTGGCCTGCATCAGCGCGACAATGACCGTTTAATTTCTACCCTTGTGCGCCTACGCGATCTTGGTAACACGGTGATCGTGGTAGAACACGATGAAGACACCATTTGGGCAGCCGACCACTTGATTGATATCGGCCCCGCGGCCGGCGAGCATGGCGGCGAGGTAGTGGCGGCCGGCTCCCCGCAAGAAGTGGCCAAGCACCCCACCAGCCTGACCGGCCAGTACTTAGCCGGGCTGCAGTCTATTCCGATTCCAGAAAAGCGACGCGCTGGAACGGGGCAGAGCCTGGTAATTAAGAATGCCCGCGAGCACAACCTGAAAGAGATCGATGTAGAGGTGCCTCTAGGTAAATTTGTGACTGTTACAGGTGTATCTGGCTCGGGTAAGTCGAGCCTCATAAATGACATTCTAGCCAAGCGCCTAGCTCAGGTTTTCCACAGGTCATCGGACGTGGCCGGTAAGCACGATGACATTGAAGGTTTAAAGAATCTCGATAAGGTGATAAGTGTGGATCAATCACCCATCGGCCGCACACCCCGCAGCAACCCGGCTACATATACCGGGGTGTTCGGCGATATCCGCGATTTATTTGCGGCTACGCCCGAGTCTAAGATCCGCGGCTACAAAGCCGGCCGGTTTTCATTTAACGTCAAGGGGGGGCGTTGTGAGGCTTGCCGAGGCGATGGCATTATTAAGATAGAAATGCACTTTTTACCCGATGTGTATGTGACTTGCGAGGTCTGCAAGGGCCGGCGCTATAACCGTGAAGCACTGGAAGTCCACTACAAAGGCAAGAATATATCCGAGGTGCTAGAAATGACGGTGGAGGAAGCCCATGAGTTTTTCCAGAATATCCCTGCCATTAAGCGTAAACTAGATACCTTGAACGAAGTCGGTCTTGGTTACATCCGCCTTGGCCAGCCAGCTACGACGCTTTCTGGCGGTGAGGCCCAGCGTATTAAACTGGCTACTGAGCTGGCCAGACGTTCGACTGGTAAAACGCTCTATATTTTGGACGAGCCGACCACCGGCCTGCACTTTGAAGATGTTAAAAAGCTTTTGCATGTGCTGAACGCGCTAGTTGATACCGGGAACTCGGTGCTGGTAATTGAACACAACCTGGATGTAGTTAAATGCGCCGATTGGGTGATAGATATGGGACCGGAGGGCGGTAATGGTGGGGGGCAGGTGATCGGTACTGGTACACCCGAGCGCATAGCGGATATTAAGGGTTCGCATACGGGGCATTATTTAGCTAAAATGTTTAGTGATGGCAGAAAACCAACCGCAGCCAAACCACGGCGAATTCCAGCAGCCAAACGCTGAAATTCTACCTGACTTAGAAGACAAAAAATCTCTTTTTCGTGATGCAGAAGCATCTATGGCCAGTTATATTGGCGGTGCCCAGTCGGCGATACGAGCAGAAACCGATGGTGACCACAGGGCTATAAGGGATGAGCAGGAGCCAGAGAATGTCGCTGCCGTAAACTGGAAGTTAAGCTTGGGCGAGCTAAAAAATCAGTATGAACGCCGCGGGCAGCACCCGGATGAAGACGAGTTTCGCCGCAAGCTACTGAAGGTAGTGTTGTCTGCCACCAGAAAAGTCCAGGATGAACTGGCCTTAATGGAGGCTCCAGAAGAAAAGCTGACTCCGCCCAAGCAGTTTGAGCAGTTCACTCAGGAAGAGTGGCGTGAACTGGAACCGTATTACTACCCTCTGCCGGAAGAAAATGAAAAAGCGGCCGCATAAAGCGGCCGCTTAAAACTTGGCCTAGGGCATTCGTCCGACGCTAAGAGCTCCTATTGAGCCATAAAACATCAGGAGGGTTAAGAGAATCAGGGCAGATATTACTACCGGCCAAAGGCTTAGCGACAGCCCCGCGCCTATTGCCACCATTAGGCATGCCACGGCTATGTTCCATAATATTTTACGGCGCCGACATTCTTCGTGCTTATCACTAAGCAATCGACCAGCATTCTCGTTTATTACGGCACCGAACAGTCTGCCGGTACAAAGAGCTGCTATTCCAGTAAGAAAGCTAAGCCCCGCAGTGGCTAGCGTAATAAGCATCTTGGCCGTCCTCTCTTCAAATCCAAGGTACAATAAAATACTTTTACCATAAGCAGGTGATAAAATAAAGCAATGAAAAAAGCGGCCGCATAAAGCGGCCGCTAGAAGTCTGACTTCTTTCTTGAAGCGAGAAGTGAGACTTGGGAGGATTGGTACTAGGCAGGAGGGTTTGCCGGAGTGACAGACCTGATTTTTTGCAGGGGGCTTAAGTCAGGCCCATACAACACGGAAGTTTGCCCTGGGATGTCTGTTAGCCACCCTGGACAGCCATACCAATACCAGTAATCCAAAACTCGCGCCTGGGCTTGCTGCATGACGCTCGACAGATCGCCTCAAATAGGCTGAGCAGATACCACATGAGCGGCCGTCAATCTTGTGCAGATCGAAACCGAATGTTTCTTTCAGCAGGACTTCGGTCTTCTGATCGATCACCAGATTTGAACCCAGTACCCCTACCGGCTCTTCGCCACCGGTGTCGATGACTACGTTGACGTGGGCCTCCATTGCCATTATGTCTCCTTATTGTCGAAGGTCTGAGAGACTTATACCATCAATTGGTGATAAAATAAAGCAATGAAAAAGCGGCCGCATAAAGCGGCCGCTTAAATGTACAGAGGAGCTACTCGTACCCCTAGGTTTTGTAGTAGGCTCTGTACTTTGGTACGAAGAAACGGTCGGTTTCAAGAATCCACACCGCACAGCCTACGGCGATACCGCCCATGACCAATCCGGCAATATTCCCCCACAGCTCGCTGTCGAAGAATTCCTTCGGCAAGATGAGGTTGTATGCCAGGAAAACCACAGCTAGTCCGGGAATGACTATTGCCAGGCATAGCGCGAGCCAGATTAGGCCTATAGCCCAGAATGAATCTAAAATCACGCGTTTGCCATCCATGTCATATGCCCGCTTGTGTTCTTTCGGGTAAGCGAAAAATCTCAAAGCTGTCATTTCTCTCCCTCGGTAGGGCTGAAAGTACTCTTATATCTTGCGATATAATCATACTTACAATAACATAACAGCTTTAAAAAGTCAATAGTGAGGTATAATTAAGCAATGGCGCAATCTGAAAAACTTGCTCAAAAACTTAAGCAACTGCCGAAGCAGCCCGGTATTTATTTATTTAAGAATGCCAAAGGCAAGATTATTTACATTGGCAAAGCCGCGGTGCTGAAAAACCGGGTCGGTTCGTATTTCCAAAAGACTCGTGACCGTGATTATAAAACCAGACTACTTATTGGCGAAATCACTAACCTAGATTGGATAGAGGTTGATAGCGAGGTAGAGGCGCTGTTTCTAGAAAGCGAGTTTATTAAGCGCTACAAGCCGAAGTACAACATCAACCTGCGTGACGACAAGCATTGGATCTACATTCGCATTCCCATAAAAGATGAGTTTCCAGTGGTCACTTACGTTCGTCGGCCAATGGATGATAAGGCTGAGTATTTCGGTCCCTACACCCAGGGCGACGCTGTGCGTAAGGCGATGCGCCACCTGCGAAAGATATTCCCATACGTCACCCACCAGACGATGCCCAAGCGGGGCTGCCTGCATTACCATATTGGTTTATGCCCGGGGCCTGAGGAAGGGGCAACTACTTCTGCCGAATATAAGCGCAGCCTGCGTAAGCTGATGATGTATCTTAGAGGCCAAAAGGCTAAGTTGATCGCTCAACTTGAAAAAGAGATGGCGCGAGCGGCCAGAAGAAAAGATTACGAAGGGGCGGCAGGACGGCGGGACCAACTGTATAACCTATACTCACTCTCTAAGCAGATGATTTTTAAAGACAAAGAGATGTTCGATCTAACGCTCGATCAAGCCCTTGTGGGGCTGGCCGACCGGCTGCAGATGCAAGGGTTGCCTAAGCGGATTGAAGCCTATGACATTTCACATTTGCAGGGGACGGACAACGTAGCAAGTATGATCGTATTTCAGGACGGTATACCCAACAGGCAGGAGTACAAACGTTTTAAAATGCGCCTAAAGGGTAACGACGATTTTGCTCATATGCGCGAGGTCATACGTCGCCGTTTCAGCGGCACTAATTTAGAGAATTGGGCCAAACCAGACCTGATTATTATAGACGGTGGCAAGGGACAGCTTTCAGCGGCTTTAGGTGTAATGGAGGAAAGCGGGATTACTATTCCTGCGATTGGGCTAGCTAAAAGGGAAGAGGAGATTATTCGCCAGGCCGACAACCTCTTTGAATCGATTCTTTTACCACGCGATTCGCATGTACTGCACCTGCTGCAGCGCATTAGAGATGAGGCCCATCGCTTTGCCGTTACTTATCATAGCCTGCTGAGGAGCCGCCGTCAGACCGGCTCGCAGTTAGACACTGTGCCTGGGGTGGGGCCGGCAACTCGTAAGAAACTGGTAAAAAGTTTCGGTAGTGTGGCCGGCGTAAAACAAGCCAGCGTGGAAGAGCTGACTACTATTATTGGCGCTGCTAAAGCCAAAACCGTTAAGCAGTATCTCATCTAGCTGGGCTGCTTGAGGGGCAGACTGGTTTACAGATTACTTAAACCTGCTATGCTTATGGTAATAAATAATCGTAATGTCAGATAAGAAACTTGTATACATAATAGATGACGATGCTGGTCTGCTTGCGGCTTATTCGGCAGCCGTAACCAAACTTGGCTACCAAGTAGCTACAGCCAGTGACGGCATTAAGGCTTTAGCTCTAGTAAAAGCAGCCAAGCCAGATCTGATGCTATTAGACCTTTTAATGCCGAATATGGATGGTATCGGCATGCTGAAAGAGATTCGCAAAGATAAAAACAACCAGGATATTAAGGTTATAACGGTCAGTAATTTTGAGCAGCATCAGGAAGGCGCTGGGCTCGGTGTAGTAAAGCACATTACCAAAATGAACTCCGGTCCAGATGAAGTAGCCGCCACTGTAGACGCCGTTATACGGCAGGGAGCATAGCCGAAGTCAGCTTAAAATGGTATAGTTAGCCGCAATGATTAGACAATTCCTTCTTCGTTGGTTAATAAACTTTCTGGGGCTTTGGACGGCCGCCAGTCTGCTTTCTGGTATCGATTACGATGAGCGGGTAAGGGTACTTATAGTCGCGGCTCTGCTGTTCTCTGTCGTGAATGCGCTCATCCGCCCATTAGTGGTGGTACTGGCCCTGCCGGCTATAGTACTGACACTCGGCTTGTTTACGTTTGTAATTAACGCTCTCATGCTCTATCTAGTAACTGTGTTTTACAGCAACTTCCATATTGATTCATTCAGCCAAGCCATTTTAGCTGCCATTATTATTTGGGCCGTTAACTATCTACTGACAGACGTGGTAGAAAATTCCAGGCGGCCAGCATGAAGGCATTCTTTAATTATCTAACCATAATCTCTGCCATTATTATGATTACCAGTATTCTGCTCCAGGCGCGGGGCTCAAGTCTTGGTGCGGCTTTTGGCGGCGCCGGCGATTTTCATGGCAGTCGGCGTGGTTCAGAGAAAGTTCTGTATAACGCTACGATTATTGCGGCAACGGTGTTTGTGCTCTCCGTTATCTTAAGCATACTTGCCAGTAGTTAGCAGTGTGGTCTTACTTTAATTTTCGCTTTCATCGGCAGTTGCGCAAAGTGCGCCGCCAGTTGATGCGCTTTAGGATTATATTTCGTGAATATGCCGGTCTGCACTTAGTCGGTAAGTGGAAACAGTTGGCCATGATTCGCCGGTTTGTGATCCTCTGGTGGGGGCTGGTTATAGGACTGTTTATAGGTCTGGTCTGGCAGACCAGTATGGTGGTTGGGCGCTACCTGCAGCCAACACCGATTGCGGGAGGCACTTACAGCGAGGCGGTGGTGGGTGCTGTGAAGAACATTAACCCCATACTGCCCGAAAGTGGCGCGGCCAATGATCTTAATCGTCTGATATTCAGCGGTCTAACCAAATACAACGCTCAGGGTGAGATTGAAGGCGATCTGGCAACGCACTGGGAGGTCAGCGCTGATGGCAAAACTTATGTTTTCCATCTGCGTAAAGATGTGCGCTGGCATGACGATGTGCCGTTTACGGCCCAAGACGTCGTATTTACCCTAATAGCTATTCAAAATCCTGACTCGCGCTCGCCGCTGGCTGGTACTTGGCAGGGGGTAAAAGTCGAGGCAAGGGATGACCGGACGGTAGTTTATACCCTACCCAAGCCCTTTACGCCTTTTATTCACACCACTGGAATCGGTGTTTTACCCAGGCATTTACTTGAGGGGGTCGATCCATCGGCTATGAGGGTGGCCGAGTTTAACCAGCGGCCAATCGGCACCGGGCCGTTTAAAATAGATCGCTTCGAACCGGCCGAAAACAAGGCTGCCTTAAAGGCTTACAAGAAATACCATAATGGTGCGCCGTTGCTAGATGAAGTCGTGCTGCATTTCTACCCCACCATAGCCGAAGCCCTGCAGGCGTACGAGCGCCGAGTAGTTAAAGGGGTGGGTCGAGTGCAGGCTGGTCAGATTAAGCAGGCCGAGCGCTTAAGTAATTTGAAACTTCAGGAACTGAGCGTGCCCGACGAGGTGGGGGTATTTTTTAAAACCGGCGGCCCGCTGACCGGCCACAAATCGGTGCGGATGGCCATAGCCCTTGCCACTAACCGCGAATCTATTATCAGTCAAATATTGGGAGGATACGCCCTGCCGCTATCTGGGCCGCTCTTACCAGGGAGACAGGGGATAAACGAAGTGCAGCCTAAGGCCGATATTAAGAAGGCGATTGCCACTCTAGAGGGTGATGGCTGGCAGAGAGATGCAGACGGCATTCGTAAAAAGGGCGAGCAGAAGCTGCGGCTCAAGTTGGTGACCCAAAAAGACAGCCAGTATGTGGCTGTGGCCGAGGCACTTAAGTTGCAGTGGCAGAAAATCGGTGTGGAGACGGAGGTTATTTTGCTAGATAACACTACTTTGCAGCAGAGCTACATTCGCCCGCGCCAGTACGATGTACTGCTCTATGGCATTAATACCGGGGCCGATCCGGATGTTTACGCCTACTGGCACTCTTCGCAGGCTAAAGACCCGGGCCTGAATGTTTCTGCTTACAGTTCGCCAGCGGCCGACAAGGCCTTGGAGGCCGGGCGGACGATTACCGATGAAGCCACTAGAACTGCCAAGTACAAGGCCTTTCTTTCGGCCTGGAATAGCGATATACCGGCGGTAATGCTCTATAGCCCGTATTACATCTACGGTGTACCCAAGGACCTGTATGGCATGAAGGCTGAAAAAATAATCACCCCTCCAGATAGGTTTTATGGCATAGAGGGGTGGGCGGTTAAAACCGACAAAATTAATTTTTAATGGTGGGCGAGAGAGGACTTGAACCTCCACGAGCTTGCGCTCACTAGCTCCTGAAGCTAGCGTGTCTACCATTTCACCACTCGCCCTTAACCTGGGAATATTAGCATAAAACGGCTAACGGTCTCAATCAGCACCAAAGAAACCTCGGGCCCTAATCTATTTCAACAACCTGAGCCTGGCCGTCTGTGTAGTATTTGGCGCCTGTGGCATTTCTATCGGGGTGAGATTTACGGATAACCGGAATCATTTGGACGGCCTCGCCCATGGAATGCCCCTGCTCTAATAGCTCTCTGGCAATGTAATCACGCTCGGTATCTAGATCGGCGCTGATGTGGTGGTGCACAAACGGCGGCAGTACATCTACCCGCAGGGCACAATCGTAACTGGCAGCCGCCACCCATACCTGCTTACCGCCTGAAAGATGGTGTTTAGTGCGCCAGATGCGAATATGGTGCCGCTGGCGGAAGCTGTTCTTACGCGTGCCCTTCTGAAAGGCTATGTCTTGCAGGCCGACACTAATGAAGTGGGGGGTAAAGGGGCCGGTTTTATAGGGCCGGTTTAGCGCCCCGCTTAAGAAGCCTAAAAAGAGGTGAATGGGGGAGGAGGGGTGAGCCGAATGCCAGCCGGCCTTCTCGAAAGCATGCTTAATGCCATTTTCTGTACCGATGAATATGAGATTAATCGGGTCCATTTTCTGCCCGGTAATGAACTGGCTGTATTTGGGGAGCTGGCTGATAATTTCGGGGTTAAGCTTGCGGTGGTTCTCCCTGCCCCAGCCCCTGGGCTTATATATCTTCTCCAGAGTGGTCATATGCATTAGGGTAGAGATAAGTCGCAAGGAGAAGAGGGCTGTAAAGCCTACTGTTATTCTCACTAGCCAATTTTTATACACGCGTTTCACTTAGGGCATATTATGGCGGGGCAATCGCCCTATGTCGAGAGCTGCTGGCTTATGGTAGAATTAACATAAGAGTTTTAAAACAAAAAATGACATCTAAACAACTTAAAGATTTACAGCAACAGACCAAAGGCCAAGTTACTACAGACGAGGCCGTACGTAAGTATTTTTCTACCGACGGCAGTATATTTACGATTACCCCCGAAGCTGTAGCCTACCCCCGCAATACCCACGATGTGCAGGCCGTGGTCAGCTATGTTTACCAACAAAACCTCAGAGGAAAAAACTTAAATGTAGTGGCCCGCGGCAAAGGCACCGATCAAGCCGGTGGCGCGCTGGGCGATGGCATCATACTTGCTCTACCGGCTCATATGAATAAAATTCTGCGGGTAGGTAAAGATTCAGCCACAGTGCAGCCTGGGGTTTTGTACAGCAGTCTGCAGCGTATTCTGCATATGCACGAAAGATTCCTGCCGCCATACCCATCCTCTATAGATTACTCAACCATCGGCGGGGCCGCGGCTAATAACGCCTGCGGAGAGAAGACCCTAAAGTACGGCTCGACCCGCGAGTGGGTTAAGAGCCTTAAGGTGGTACTGGCAGATGGCTCAGAGATAGAGACCAAAAAGCTGACCGGCCGCGAACTGAACCGCAAAAAGGGTTTAATGACCTTAGAGGGCGAAATTTACCGCCGGGTAGACAGCCTGATTCGAGATAATTCAGCTCTTATTCACCAGTCCCAGCCTAAGACCACAAAGAATTCCGCCGGTTACGCGTTGGGCCGTGTACGGCAGAATGGTTACTTTGACCTTTCCCAACTGTTTATAGGCGCTCAGGGTACACTGGGGGTGATTACCGAAGTTACACTGAAGACGGCTCCTTATAACCCCCGCACTACTCTAGTGGTCGGTTACTTTGACGATCTGGAAAAGGCCGGGGAGGCGGTGCTGCGCTTGCAGAAGCTGAAACCGAGTGCTATGGAGGTGGTAGATTATCACTTGCTGAAATTCCTGCAACAGTACAAGCCGGAAACCCTAAAGGGCTTAGTGCCCGATCCGCTACCGAAGATTATTGTGCTGATTGAGTTCGATAATACCTCACAGCTCAAGCAGAACATTCTTAGCCGCCGGGCCGCCCGCATCGTATCCAAAATGTCCGGTACTCATACAATCGCCAAAAAGCCGAAAGAGCAGGAGGCCTTGTGGCAGGTGCGGCACTCGGCCGCGGCTGTAATATGGATGGCCGCTGGTAAAAAGAAATCCCTGCCGATTATAGAAGACGGCGTAGTGCCGGTAGAAAAGTTCCCCGAGTTTTTGGAGGCCACCTACAAACTGCTGAATAAGTTTAAGCTAGATATTGCCGTTTGGGGGCATGCTGGCGATGCCAATCTGCACTTGCAGCCGATTATGGATCTTTCCAAAATCGCTGACCGTAAGAAGATTATTAAGCTGATGAACGAGTTTTACACCATGGTTATTAAAATGGGCGGCTCCACCTGCGGCGAGCATAATGACGGCCTGCTACGGGCGCCGTATCTGGAGAAATTATATGGCCCTGCAATGTATAGGCTGTTTGAGGAGGTTAAGGATATTTGTGACCCGCATAATGTCTTTAACCCGCGTATTAAGCTGGGCGTGCAGCAGAAAGATTTGGAGCCACTAATGCGCCGTGAATATTCTATGGAGCATTTGTACGATCACATGCCGCATACGTAATGGATATGACTACACTCATCGGAATAGCCGGAGCCTCTACAGTCTTAGGCGCTTTTGCAAAAACCCAGCTTAACCATTGGACGGCCAATTCGCGTAATTACCTGATTGCCAATCTGGTTGGTGCCATTTTACTGCTGGTTTATTCATACCTACTGAAGAGTTACCCTTTTATAATTTTGAATCTGGTGTGGGGCCTTGTTGCCCTGAGTGGCTTGATTAGGAAAAAGACTGTAAAATAAATCAGTTGCGCGGACGTGGCGGAATGGTAGACGCGCCAGCTTGAGGGGCTGGTGACCGCTTTAGGTCGTGGAGGTTCAAGTCCTCTCGTCCGCACCAAATTGAAAATAAGATATAAAGCAGATATCATTAAGTACTGTCCAGTACCGTTATGGGTGATTAGCTCAGTTGGCTAGAGCATCTCGTTTACACCGAGAGGGTCGGGGGTTCGAGTCCCTCATCACCCACCATGGCGCCTTAGCTCAGTTGGTAGAGCAGTGGCTTGAAGAGCCTCGTGTCGCTGGTTCGAGTCCAGCAGGCGCCACCAGTTCATTTTGTACTCCAGCTTACATTTGGCCCTAGTCAAATTTCAGCTTACGTACAAAGCCTCACTATCAAATTTTCAAACAGCGCGGCTTGGTTTGAAAATCTGTATTAGACAAAGATTTCGCGCTACGCGCGGGTGTAGCTCAGCTGTTAGAGCGCTTCCTTGCCAAGGAAGAGGCCCGGGGTTAGAGTCCCCGTACCCGCACCAAATTAAACGTTTAACCGCCCTCTATCGTTATGACAGAGGGCGGTTTTTGTTAGGCCATGGCTTTCAGCCTGTAATTGGGTTTGGGCTTGTGTCTGCTCCGGAGGTTTCTGCGAGCCCTTTCGAGCTCATAGAAGATTTCTTGCACAACCTCGTCCTCGCTCAAAGGCATGTTCGAGCGAAATACGAGCCTTTCGGTGCCACAGGCAGATATACAAACATCAACCGGGGATGTCTGTATGGTTACCTCTACGGCGTCAGTGCTGGTAAGTTCCAGCCTGAGTCGATCCGTTTCCGGAGTAAGGAGTGCTTCACTGGGCTTCAGGCAAGTGCGGTACGTCCTTCGAAAAGTCCTGACAGCTTCGTTGGTGAGCTCAATGAGGCGCTCTCTACCTTGATTAGTGATTCCCCGCATAGGATACCCTCCTACTATCGTGAGTTCACTACATTAATATTCTATAATAAAATTCCTGTTTTTCAAGCAATACAATAAAGTTGTATAATCGTATAGTTAGATAATCATAAATTAATGATTATCTGGCGCGGCACCGTGGCGGAGTGGTTACGCAGAGGTCTGCAAAACCTTTTACACCGGTTCAATTCCGGTCGGTGCCTCCAATTACAGATGACAGACTAACAGAGGCCAGAGGACAGATTTGGTTCGTCTGGCCTCCGTCTTCTGGATTCTGGCTTCTGTGTTAGCCCGGGTGGTGGAACGGTATACACGACGGACTTAAAATCCGTTGCCACAAGGCTTGTGGGTTCGAATCCCACTCCGGGCACCAGGGTCAGATGACAGATGACAGATGACAGAGACCAGATGACAGCTTAATTTCGTCCGGCTT